>JAKJAB010000336.1:4042-4312 GCA_022707725.1 Chloroflexota bacterium
GACCTGCTTTTCTTTCTCAATGCCAGCCTTCACGGCGTCATCCACCGCATACGGGAAGATTGCCATCATCCCATCGCCGGTGAATTTGACGATGAAGCCGTCGTAGCGTTGGATGATCGGGCTGACCATTTGCAGGTAGGTGTTGACGAAATCGAAGTTTTCCTGCGGACTCATGTCTTCGGACATCGTAGTGAAGCCGCGGATGTCGGAGAACATCACTGCCATTTCGGCGCTGACGTGATCGCCCAGCTTGACATCGATGAGGCTCGG
>JAKJAB010000337.1 GCA_022707725.1 Chloroflexota bacterium
CACTGCCAAAATCGGCGAGCTATCGAAGAGCACTAAATCAGCCTCATTCAATAGCGCCTCGATCACCTGACTCATCCGCTCCGAGCCAAGGACCTCGGCGGGATTCGGTATAGGGCGACCACAGGGCAATAGCCGCAAATTCTCAACGCCTGTCTCCTGGAGATAGGTCCCTACCATACACCCTGAAGTCAGCAGAATACTGCTCAATCCTTCCGCATTGGAGACATTGAAGAACTTGTGGAGCACAGGGCGGCGCAGGTCTGTGTCGACCATGATGACCCGTACTCCCGCCTGAGCGATCGCCACCGCCAGATTCGCCAACGTCAGACTTTTCCCATCTGAGGGGGCAGGACTGGCGACCATCAAAGTACGCATGGGCCGGTCGACGAAAGAGAAGCGAATTCTGGTGCGCAGCGCACGATAGGCTTCGGCCTCAGGGGAGAAAGGCTGGCGGCTGACAATGAGTTTGTCCGCATAGCTCTTGCCTTCGATGGGGGTAATAGCGCCCAACACGGGGAGTTGGGTGATCCGGGTGACTTCATCCATCGACCTGATGGTATCGTCGAGGGACTCGATGAGCACGACACTACCCACCGCCAGTCCCAGCCCGACGGCCGCGGCAATCAGTACCGTCTTGAGCACATTGGGGCTGATTGGCCGGGAAGGCAAAGCCGCGTATTCAACCACGGAGACGTAGTTGCTCCCCCCTTCCACCAACGCCAAGAGCGAAGCATAGGTAGACTCATCGGAAGATAACCTCTGTTCGAGGGCAGCAATGTTGGCCTCGTACTGCTGGATGGCACGGGCACTGTTCGCCGCGTCGAGCTTGGCCTGCTCCGCGGCGATGCTTTCCTCAGTTTGTTGGATGCTGGCTTCCAATTCCGTCAGCCGTTGACGCATAAAGCCCTGGCGCTCGGATTCCTCGCGTCCAGTGGGACTTTGCAGGATCAACTGATGGGCGATTTCGTCAGCGAGCGCCTGCGCTCGTTTGGGGACCGTATCGTGGACGCTGATCTCCAGCAGTTGCGTGTCCGGCACCAGTCGTGTGAACACGGTGTCGGCCGTTGGGGTATACTCCAATCCCAGCGCTTCCGCCGCGCCACCGAGGATGGGTTGGCGCAGCACCATTTGCGCATACGTCTGCGCCAACTGCTGGCTGATATAGAGATCACCGCCGCTCGGGTTGGCCTGCTGCAGCGCCTGTCCGACCATCACGGTCGTGGTGGCCTGGTATGTACGTGGCATACCCAACGTGGCCACATAGCTGAGACCAGCAGCCACTGCGGCGCAGGCGGCCATCAACCACCACCACCGCCTCACAATATCCCAATAGTGTTGCAATTGCACTTCGCGATCCTCTCATCCAAAGCGCCTACCTTCGACGCCCCCAGCGTTGCGGCAACGAGCTTCCAGACACTGGCAAAATCGACTTCCTTTTCACCCTTATTATACCTCTCTTCCCAATGACGGGGCAATTGCGTCAAAAATCCCTCTTGACAAATTTAAAACAAAGGATATTATAGGATTAGTCATATATAATATCAATCACATAATATATATATCTTATATAGGATGATACCAATGTCTCTCGAATATGCCATTCTGGGTTTTCTAAACTACAAGCCACTCAGCGGTTACGATCTGAAAAGGATCTTCGATACGTCTGTGCAGCATTTCTGGCCCGCCGACCAGAGCCAGATCTACCGCACGCTCACCCGCCTCACCGAGCGAGGTTGGGCAGAGATGGAAATCGTCGAGCAGAGCGATCGCCCCGACCGCAAGGTGTACCACATCACCGCAGCCGGGCGCGAGGCGCTCCATCGATGGCTGCTCACGCCGCCGCACCCGCATATCCCACGCAACGCCGATCTGATCCAGGTTTTCTTCGCCGGGCAGCTATCCGACGACGAAATTGTAGCGATATTCGAGCGCGCTGCCGAACGCGTCCGCGGTGTTCTGAAATTGTACGAGCGAATTCCGCAACAGGTCGAGGCTTATCGCGAGTACATGGAATCGCCGCGCGAGTTCTTTTGCTGGATGTTGACCCTGGAGGCCGGCTTCAAATCGGCGCAGGCCAATCTGAATTGGCTCGAAGACGTGATCCGGCGTATCAAGAATGGGGAGATGCCGGAAAGGTAGACGGTAGACAGTAGACAGCAGACGGTAGACAGTAGACAGTAGACGGGGGGGAAGCGAACAGGAGATTCGTAATTCGCAATTTATAATTCGCTGATTCGCCCATTCGCTGATTCGCTCATTCGCTGATTCGCTCATTCGCTGATTCGTTAAGGAGGGTTGAGATGGCACAGCTTGCGCTACGGCAAAGGATTCGTAAAGCGTTAATTATTGTCTCGCTCTTGCTGTTTCCGGTCATTATGAACTATTTTTCCCCTTACGTCATCATTGATGGGGCGTCGCAGGGAATCGTCAACGGCAGTCTGATCGTGTTTGGCCTGCAATTCCTCAGCGCGCTCTTTGTGGGACGGCTGTGGTGCGGATGGGTCTGCCCGGCGGCGGGGTTGGGCGAGGCGAGCTTCGCCATCGACAACCAGCCGGTGCGCGGCAAGGTGGATTGGATCAAATGGCTGATTTGGTTCCCCTGGCTGGCGATCATCGTGATGATGGTCGTGCGGGCGGGGGGCTACCAGAAAGTAGACTTCTTCCACCTCACCGAGAGCGGCATTTCGGTGGACGAACCCTTCAAGTACATCATGTACTACATCGTCGTGGGGATATTCCTGGCGTTGTCGGTTTTTGTCGGGCGGCGGGCGGGCTGTCACACCATCTGCTGGATGGCTCCGTTTATGATTCTGGGCCGCAAGCTGCGCAATCTGGGCAACTGGCCCGCGCTGCGACTGAAGGCCGAGACCGAGCAGTGCATCAACTGCAAGAAATGCACCCAGAACTGCCCGATGAGCCTGGACGTCAACGGGTTGGTACAAAAAGGCGTGATGGAGCATAGTGAGTGCGTGCTGTGTGGGACGTGTGTCGATGTATGTCCCAAAGACGTCATCCATTATTCGTTTAGCAAAGGAAAGTGAGAGAAATGAAAATCATCATTATGAACGGCAACGGCAATCCCCAGAACCAGGGGTTCGACGAGTACGTGAACCGGCTTAGGGCGGCATTGACGGCAGAACAACACACGGTCACGTCCTTCACACTGCGCGATATGGACATCAAGTTCTGTACCGGCTGCTTTGGCTGCTGGGTGAAGACGCCGGGGGAGTGTGTTGTCAAGGATGCCTCGCACGACGTGTGCCGGGCGGTCATCAACAGCGATTTCCTGCTGTGGGCCGCGCCTCTGCGCATGGGTTTTCCCGACGCAGCGTCGAAGAAGATGATGGACAAATCCATCCCGCTGATTCACCCGTACTTTGTGGTGGATCACGGCGAGGCTCACCACCGCCCGCGCTACGAGCACTATCCGCGCATCGGGCTGCTGCTGGAAAAAGAGGCCGACACGGACGCCGAGGATCTGCGCATCGTGAGTGACATTCTCAGCCGCACTGCGCTGAATATGAAGAGCCGCCTGGAGTTTTCGTTTACGACGGAGCAGCCGGTGGATGCGGTTACACGCGCCATCATCACGCCAACGGCGGATGGCGTCCCCTTCGACCGCCACCTGCTGCCGCTTCCCGGTGTGCGCATCACGCCACCCGCACAGCTCACGATCTTCAACGGCTCACCGCGCGGCGCGAAAGGCAACACGCCGGTGATGCTGGCACAGATTGCCAAAGGTTTCACCGCTGCGGGCGGGACCGTCACCGAAACGTTGCATCTGGTGCGGCAAAACAGCCTGGCGGACTACCGGGACGCCTTCGCTGCCGCCGAGGCGGTGTTGGTGGGCTTTCCGCTCTACACAGACGCGATGCCCGGCATCGTCAAGACGTTCATCGAGGCGTTGGAGCCGCTGCGCGGACGAAACGGCAATCCGGCGCTCGGCTTCGTGATGCAGTCGGGGTTCCCGGAATCTGTGCATCTGCGTCACGTCGAGCGCTATCTGGCGAAACTGGCGGCGCGGCTCGGCAGTCCATACCTCGGCGCGCTCATCAAGGGCGGCGGCGAAGGCATCCGCCTGATGCCGGACAATATGAACCGCAAGCTGTTCGACCAATTGATCGCGCTGGGTCGAAGTTTGCGGGAAACCGGGCAATTCGATCCGGAGGCCATGCGCAAACTGGCTGGACGGGAACGCTATCCCGGCTATCTGGTTCCGGTTTTCAAGATGCTGTCCAAAACGCCGTTGCTGGAGATGTATTGGAACAATCGACTCAAGGCAAACGGCGTCTACGAACAGCGCTTCGCCCG
>JAKJAB010000338.1 GCA_022707725.1 Chloroflexota bacterium
CGGCGCGGGCGGGGTTGCAGACCTTCGCCGTGGAGGGCGATGCGCTCGCCTTCAACCTGCGCAACACAGAGACCACCCTCTCCGGCGACCGCGACGGCAACGGCAGCACCGACGACAACGTGCTCGCCAACGCTCTGGCAGTGCTCGAAGCCGGTATGCCCGACGTTCTGTGGGTCCATTTCCACGGCATCGACGACGCCGGGCACACCTACGGCCCGAACACGCCCGAAGATGACGCCGTCATCGCCTACGTGGACGCCGCCGTGGGCGAAATCCTGGCCGCGCTGCCGTCGGATACGCTCGTGCTCACCTTCGCCGACCACGGGATGCACGCCGTCCAGGAAGAAGGCCGCCTGGGCAATCACGGCAACCTCATCGCGCGGGATATACTGGTGCCGGTGTGGGTGGTCGTTAAGTAGTAGGGAGTAGGGAGTAGGGAGTAGGTTGGTTCACCCGTTCACAATTCGTAATTCTAAACAGGAGGAGGTTATGTGTAAGAAACGGAACTGGTGTTGGATGTTGGCGTTGAGCCTGGGACTGTTGTTTGTCCTGACGGCATGTGGCGGCGGCGCGCCGAAAGTGGACTGGACGCTGGAAATCAGCGGGGCGGTGAGCACGCCGTTGAAGCTGGACTACGGCACACTCGCTCAGATGCCGCAAGTCGATTTGAAGGACATTCTGATGCAGAAGTCGCTCGGAGAGGATGAAGTCGCTTCATGGAGCGGCCCGGCGCTCGACGAGATCTTCAAAAAGGCCGGCGTTGGGGACTACAGCTCGGTGACGGCGACGGCTGCCGACGGGTACGCCATCGAGATCAGCCGCGACGAACTGCAAGGCGCGATTATCGCCCTCAAGAAAGACAGCGCATGGATCACCAAGGCCGAGCCGGACAAGGGGCCGATCCGCCTCGTCTGCCCGGAGACCCCGGCCAACCGGTGGGTGTTCCAGATTCAGAAGATTCAGGTGAATCCGTAATCAGGGATTGGGATTCGTAATTCAAACAGGAGGATAAATCAAATGAAGAAGAGTCTTGTAGTATTGGCATTGGTACTGGTGATGGTCTTGGCGGCGTGCGGCGGCAAAAGCACGACCGGCGGCATCCCCGCCGACGCGGCGCTGAAGATCACGGGCAACGTGAACAGCGAAATCGGTTGGAGCGAAAAAGACGTGCGCGCGATGACCACCGCGCAGGCCGATTTCACCAACAAAGACGGCGAAACGAAAACCTACACGGGTGTGCCCCTCAACGACCTGCTCAACAAGGCCGGGGTCAAGAGCGGCGCAACGGCCCTCGTCTTCGTCGCCGATGACGGTTTCACGTCAGAGGTGGACCTGGCCGAAGTCAAAGCCTGCGCGGATTGCATCGTGGGCTTCCGCGATGAGGGCGGGTTCGTTATGGTGATGCCCGGCTTCAGCAACAAGGCGCAGGTCAAAGGCGTCATCGAAATCCAAGTGAAGTAATTGCCAGGCGCATTAAGTTGCGAACGCGCTGGGAAGGACAAGGCGTCCATCCCAGCGCGTTCCTATGTGTCACGCCAGCAGGCGATCGACCACTTGCTGCCGGTACTCCGGAGAGAGCGAGTTGAAGAACGCGCTATATCCCGTCACCCGCACGACCAGGTCGGGGTACAGCGTGGGATCGGCGTGCGCGGCCAAAATCTTCTCTTTGGAGATGATATTCAAGTTGACCAGCGTGCCGCCTTGCCGGTTGTGCGTCATAATCATCGACGCGACCATATCCAGCCCCCCCTGCTCCTCCATCAACTTGAAGTCGATGTCCATTTGCAGCGGCGCGGAGTTGCCGCGTCCCGGCTGGACAGCAGCGACGGCGTTGGCCTTGGCGGTCGGGCTGCTGCCGCCCTGCGGCGCGAAGCCCGGATCCGGCTCGGAGCTGTGGGAAATCGGCGCGTGGGCGTGACGGCCGTTCGGCGTCGCGGGCAGGTAGCCGCCCAAGCGCACAATGTCGCCGTGGGAGAACAGGCCGGGGATGATGCGGTAGCCGCGCGGCGTCGGCGTCTCGTAGAGCTGTACGTAGGCCTGCGAGATTCGTTTGGCCCAGAAATCGCCCCGCGAGTTGCCGCTGCCAAAACGCGGAATGTTTTTCAGCATCAGGCGAACGTGTTCCGCGCCCGCATAGTCATTGTCGAGGTGTTGCTTAAGCTCTTCCCATGTCAGGCGCTTTTCGTTGACTACGCGCTGCTCGATCGCGGCAAAAGAATCGGCCACCGTTGCCAATCCCACGCCGTCCACCGTCAGATTGTAGATGTCCACGCCGCCCGCAGAGGCATCCAATCCGCGCTCGATGGTACCGTGGCAGAAGAGGTTGAGCACGATTTCGATGGTGTTCTGCGCGTGATGCTCCATATGCCAGTCCAACCCTTGTTTCATCGTGTCCACCGAAATGGCGAGATGGTGAACGTAGCGTTCCCACAACGCCTCCATCGTGCGCGCTTCGGGCGCGTCGGCGACCGTTTCCTCAAATGCGTGCAGGAACGGCGCGACGAGGCTCTGGCGCGTCACATCTTGCAGCGGATATTCGATGCCCGGCAACGCCGTCCAGTTGCAGCCGACCTTGGCGCGCATACGGGCCAACTGAATCGGGACGCCATTTTTGATATACCCTTCGTTCAGTCCTTTGGAACACGAAAAGCTGACCCCGGTTCCGTCTTCCAGATGATATTCCAGCGCCGTGTGAAGCAGTTGCGGGTCCATTCCTTCGTGGACGCGCAATGCCAGGTTGTACGGAATCTTCAAACGGTGCGCGGCTTCCAGGATCAGATAGGACATCTTGCTGGTGAGGTCGCGCCCATCCGGGGCTTCGCCGCCAATCTGCGAATAGTGCGTGTCGTTATAGAAAAGGCTGGCGATGAACCACATTACCTCCTCATCGTCTTGAATGATCCCGGCCTCACGGTCTGCCTCGTAGTAAGGACGCAACAGCTCGTCCAGTTGTCCCAGCGCCCCGCCCGCGACCCACATCCGGTCGATGGACTGGAACCAGGCGAGGAACTGGCAGGCCTCGCGCAGTGTGCGGGGCACGAGCAGGTTTTCGCGTATTTCGGGGCGCACTTCCTCTTCCGCCATCGCTCGCGCCTTGACCACGTGCCGTCGGATCCAGTCCTGCACGCCCAGAACCAGGTTCTCTTCGGCGTCGTAGAACGACGTGTCGGCGGGGCGGTTGAATTCACGATAGTAGCGGATCTTGTCGAGTATGCCGCCCCACCCCAGCGTCAGACCGATGCGCATATCCGGTCCGAGGTGGTTCATCGCGCCGATGCCGTTGTGCCAGAGGTAGTACTTATCGTGCAGCTCTTTCAGGTGCACCGGGTGATCTTCAGGCTTCCATCCGCCGATGCCGTGGTTGTTAAGGTAGCCGGCCCACGCGCCGGCCAGCGCGCTCAAGGGAAAGATGTACACGGGATGCACATCCAGCCACGCGCGGAAGTTTTCGCCGATGCACCGCGCGCCGTAACATCCCCCGGAGGGGTGGTTAGGCTTCGATGTGAAGGGAATCGGCTCCGGCCAGTAGATATTGCCGTGGTCGTCGACGTCGTGGAATCCATCGCGGGCAATCTTGGCCCGGTTATGTTCCAGTTTCGTTTCGCGTAAAGCGTCGATCCTTTGTTGGTAAGTTATCTCCATCATACAGTCCTCACAGTAAAAGTTGAAAATTCGCAGTTCAAAGCAAACACGTTAGACCCTCTTGTCGTCCTGTTAGCGTTCCGCTTCTTGCCGTAGCTTGACCAGCACGTCCGGGCGGACGCACTCGAACTCTGGACCGAGGCGTCGCTGGACTTCTTGCAGCATATCCATACGCCATGCCCAGTTGAGCACCCAGGCCTCGATGAAAGCCGGGCGGGTATCACCAGCAGCCGTGCGGATGTCATCGACCATATGCTGAATCAGCTCCTCTTCGGGGCTTGTGTCGAAATGGGTCGCGGGGCGGAAGGCGACAACGTTGTTCACCGTGAGACGCGCCTGGGCGTCCGCCACCGGACCGCCATAGCCGGTAAAGATGCCCTGCAAGCGCCCGCTCGACCCTTGTGCGTAGCGGTCTTCTTCTACCTCCCCCCCACCGATCAACCACAGGCATGACGTATCGATCCACCCCAACGCCTCATCGGTCTTACGCGCGTAGGCCGCGTAGAGCGCCTCGCGCTGTTGGGGATAGGCGCGCAGGTAAATCTGTGGGTGGGTATAGCCGACGCCCAAGCCGCCGACCAGCAGGTCGTTAGGGGAGGCCGTGCGCAGATAGTAGTTCAGCACTGTGGGCGCCAGCTTCGCTGCGGCAGGCGCGAACGACCA
>JAKJAB010000339.1 GCA_022707725.1 Chloroflexota bacterium
TGCTCAGCTTCTTTGCCGCGCGGGCAGTGGACAAACGTTGCGAAGCCGTGCAGCTCTTCGTCCCGCCCGACCATCCGTTCGCCGAGTACGCGCAACGCTTCGGCGCGGAATGGAGGGTAACGTATCCGCGCTACGGCAGCGGGATGCTGCGCCTGCTCAACCTGCGGCCGTTCTTCGAAAAGATCGTGCCGGAATTGGAGCGGCGGTTGGCGCTCTCGCGCTCTGCCGGGTATACCGGCGCGCTGACGTTCCAGACGGACCTGGGGCCGCTGACGCTCGCCATCGACCGGGGGAGCATCGCGGTAGAAACCGTCGCGCGCGAGGGGTTGCGCCTGGACCTGCCGCAGGACAAGCTGACGCAGTTGGTCATCGGCTATCGCTCCGCCCGCGACGTGCTCAACGATCCGCAGGTTACTGCGCACGGGGATGTGCTGCCGCTGCTGAACATCCTGTTCCCGAAGGGAACGCCGTATGTCTGGACGCCGGACCATTTTTAGCGGCTTTAGCTAACATAGGCATACACGCAACGTCCCCTGGATATATCAGGGGACGTTGATGATAGGGGGATATTTTCTACTTGTTTCGCAAGGTCAACGGCAGGTAGACGCGTCGTCCTACAAATGCCACAAGTGTGGCTGTGTTGTTGTCGGTTTCTATTTCCGGTGTCGCCGAGTCAAGTGTGAGTGTGCCAGTATAGGTGCTGAAGGCCGTCGCGGTCGGCGCGATTGTTGTCGTTATGACGATAGGCAATGACCTGCTCTGCGCCGGTATATCGCCTAAATCCCATATCCAGTGTAGCAGCAGCGAATCGAAACGCGGGGCAGGCGTTGCAGCCTCGAACAGTACATTTTGCGGCAGGCTGACGATTATCTGCCCATCCTTGGCGGTTGCTCCACCTTGGTTGCCATAAGTCAGCGTGCAGACAGCGTGCTCGCCGGGCAATGCGTTCATCGCACAGTCTCGCACCCATAGATCGGGAAAAGAGGAGCCGAGGGTGACTTCGTCGAGATAGGCCCAACTCAAGAAGTTATCATCTGCTGTGAATAGATCAAAGGTTATGGTTAGGGATTCTCCCGACCAGTTTTTCACATCGAACCAGTTGTGCGTCCATTCTGTTGCCGGGCCGAGAGTGTAAGATTGTGTGATAGCGTTGCTGCCCTCTAGGTATACTGTGAATCGATCGGCAGATGATGTATCCTCGACAGTGTGCTGGTAAAGGAAAGACAGTGTCGGCTCAAGCATATCAGCCGGGACATTGACGACTTGTTTGATAGCATTATGTCCGGCTTTTTCGAGAGGTACTCCAAATGTGGTCGCGAAAATATTAGTATGCGTATTGTAATAATCTACCTTTGAACGTCCTCCGGCAACTATACTTATTTTGTTGGAGTTGGGGTGTGCAACCATTGCTGTATACCCAACTCCTGCTTCAAAGCTCAAGATGGCTCTGGGAGGTGTCCATTCGCTATCGGTGGTTCGATATGTAATCCATTGACCGCCGGCTGTCCATGAGACTACAATATGATCATCAGGCATGCAGACGACTTTTGGATCCATCCCAAGGCTTGATCCCACACTTGACGGCGTAGTCCAGGAACCTGAAACATCACGGCGAAGATACTTTATCTGCTCTAAATAATCATGTAGCCAGACAATATAGGCATTGCCATATGAGTCAAGGGCAATTGCAGGTGGCATAACATAATAAGTCTGATCAAAATTGTAAGTGTCATTCCAACTACTATTGATGTGACGGGTTCTGTGTCCCATCCATTCCCATGAATAGGGAGCAGCCCATACAACGTGAATATCTCCTGTATTTGAAATGGCGATATCCGGTAGTGTACCTTCAGCTAATACTTCGGGGGTGGTCCAAATACCATCGCTATTTTTTTGAGAATAATAGATGACCCTTTCATGGCTCCACACCACATGCGGAAGATCATATGGGTCAAGTGCGATCTTTGGTAAGCCGGCCATCCAATCCGTTGCAGTTCCCAACTGCTTGGGTATGCTCCAAACCCCTGCGGATGAACGTTTAGCATACATAATCTGCGTGTCGTTTTGTACCCAAACCAAATGTACCTGCCCATTTGTTCCAACTGCTAATGCCGGCATCTCTCCCAGAAATGGTATTTCAACCGATTGGCATACACCATCTTGTGTACAATTGGTATAGGCGATACGCCGTGTTGTGGAAATATCTACCCATGCAATATGCAGAAGGCCGGACTCGTCAACTCCAATTGCTGGCATATCTGCATCGTTATCCGTCTGCGATATATTCTGAGATAGAATCGTTTGTCCAAACAGGACCCCAAATTGCCCACTATGAACGGCTTTTGAGGCCAAAGAAGGTGTGGTGACCCCATTAGCTATCCAACCACCGGTTTCGAAATTTCCACTCTCAAATCCCCAATCCTGCACCGCATTGTTTGCAGGAGGCAATATAACATCATATTGTGCATCCTGGGGACTACTCAATATCGTTGCAGGGAGTTCACCATACCCAAATTTGCTCCACATTCCCTGGTAGACCTCGGCTTCTTCCGCGACGTAGGCTGCATATTTTCCTTGCTCATCACTTGGGAAATTGGCGAACGCGACGGGGGCGGTTGCAATCATCCCTTTACTTTGTGGAATCCCCCGATTGTCGCGGATCGTGCCATTGATTGCCCAAGTGTATAAGGTGGTCGAGGCCTCATCGTCTTGTGACCATGCTCCTGTGTTCCGCGCCTCATCTGTCGCGCGCACGCGAAATGTATAAGCATGCCCTGCCATGCCCTGGAAATCCGCTGAAGTTGCAGCAGTCCCTATCTCCCAATCTACCCATTCACCAGCTTCACTTTCACGGTATTGCATATCGTATTTCAGTGCTGTGCTATAGTAATCCTCACCAGTCCAGCGGACAGTAACCCCATTACGCGAATAAGCTGCCAATGGTTCAATAGAAGCAGTAGGAGGTGTAATATCAAAGGACTGCCAATCAGGATTCCACTCGGTCGCCTGGTTGTTTAAGCGGGTGACACCGCCGGTGGTGCTGTCCCAGGCATCCACATATGCTAACGTCCAGTACCAATTTCCCTGATAGTTAATGAGCGAAATGCGCGTGAAGGCCAGATAGCCAGCGAACGGCGACCATCCACCGACCCAGGCGTCGGTTTGGTTCTCTGGTGGCTTGTATACCTGGCGTTGATCCATACCATATGCGTGCATAAGCCATATCTCTTGCCACCCATCTTCATTCCCATCGGCGTCAAAAGCGATCTGACTCCCATCCGGCGACCAGGCAGGGTTTTCGCTGTAGGGTTGTGTGGAAAGCTGTCTCACGTCGCTGCCATCGCTGTTCATAACCCAGATGTTCGATGCGCCCGCACGAGTCGAAACAAATGCGATTTTGTTGCCATCCGGCGACCAAGCAGGCTCGCCATCGTAAGCCGTGTTGACCGTCAAGCGTGTTTGCCCGGAACCATCAGCATTCATCACGTAGACTTCAGCCTGTCCATCTCGATAGGCCTGGAACGCTATCTTGGTCCCATCCGGTGACCAGACTGGATACACATTGTCACTTGAGGTAAAGGTGAGTTGTTTGAGGTCGGAGAGGCGCATGGAGAAAATCTCATAGTTGCCAGTGCGTCTGGAGGCAAAAACGACGTGCGTGCAGCCGCGATTGAGGCGCGGGTGAATATCTGCTGCCGGATCAGCCGTTAGACGTTGCTGATTCCCACCACCACCATCGGCGAAATAGATTTCCCAGTTCCCATCTCGATAAGATTGGAAAGTTATCCGACTCCAGAGGGCAAGATCACTGGGAATTGCTTGAGGTTCAAGCGCATTCGTCTCATATGTGAATACAGGCGTAGGATCGGGATAATACGGCAGATCCTGGATATGCTCGCGCCATTCGATGCGTGGACTGATTGGAGGTGGCGTTTGTGCCATTCCAGTGTGAAGGTTGTCTACTCCAAAAAGCATTATAAACAGCAACAAACAAACGAGTAAACGCGATATACGTTTCATTGATGGGGATCCTCCTTCTTCCTGCACTTTTTGTGGGACGAGACAACTGTAATTTACATCACATAAGGATGATGTCAAGTGTGCCGCACTTGGAGGTACGCGTCTTGGATCGCTCACAGACACATTGCCAATCCTGCGCCAGGGGCGGGGGTATTGGCCGAGAACTTCCTCTACAATCTTCTGTATCCGTTTTTGGTAACTATTCAGCCTTGAGGTGGGACGCACTTAACTGAACCCAAAACGGCAATTTTTGCGCTTCCTACTGTCATTGC
>JAKJAB010000033.1 GCA_022707725.1 Chloroflexota bacterium
AAATTAACGAACGGTTGGGGCGCCCTGGCATGATACTATCGCAGCGCCACGACTTCGTAAACCGTTTCGGGTTGCTCCTGGCCTTTGATCTCGACCGGGGGCAATTTCTTGACATGCACGTGATCGCGGACCATAGTATACGTCTGCTCGCAGATCAAGATGGTACTCGGCGGGGCGATTTCTTGCAGCAAGTGCCCCCGGTTGACGGTGTGCCCGATAACGGTGAAGTTGACGACATGCTGCGTGCCCAGGTTGCCAACGATGGCCTCGCCGGTGGCGATCCCGATACCAAAAGCAATATGATGCGCTTGCGGCAGTGAGCGATACATCTCGCGCGTTTGCTCCAGGATGCGCCAGGCAGTGCGCACGGCCCGCAGAGCATGATCGGGCTGCGGCAGCGGAGCGTTGAAGAACGCCATCGCCTCGTCGCCCATGAATTTGTCCAGCGTGCCCTCCTCACTGAGGACGGCGTCGGCGGCGACGGAGAGATAACGGTTGACTACCTTCATCAGCAGTTCGGGCGGCGCTTGCGCGGTGAACGTCTTGAACCCGCGCAAATCGGCGAACAGCACGGTGATAATCTGCCGCTGCCCGCCAGGCCGGATGCTCTGCGGCTGTTGGAGGATGCGCTCGACCACCGATGGCGCAACGTAATGTTCGAACAGATTGCGCAACTCGCGCTTCTCACGGTCGCGCTGCGCTTCGATCTCCGCGACCATGCGGAAGTTCTCGATGGCGATGGCGGCATAGTCGCCCAACATCCGCAGCAATTGCCGGTCGTGCCGGTTCAACGGCGCACGGCTGAATTTGTTACTGACCACTAACGATCCGATGCGCTTCTCACCTACCATCAATGCAGTATTGGCCATCAGCCCATCGGTGAAAGTATACATCGTCTGATCGCTGTCCGGGGCCTGGTAGGCGGAGCCGGCGCGCTGCCGCCGCACCTGCAGCGTGGGTTTGCCCGATCGGGGATCGAACAGGATCAAATGCCCGTCCTGCGCGCCGGTTAGATATAGCGCCGCCTCAACAATGCGTTCCATCAGCTGATCGCGCTCTTGCAAGGTGGTCACCGCTTTGCTGACGTGGTAAAGGATGTCCAGTTCGCGCAAGCGTCGCGCCAGTTCCTCGTTCGTCTGGCGCAATTGGACAAACAGGATGTCGCGTTCCCGCTCCGCGCGCGTCAGATACAGCACGCGCGAAATCGACGCCCGGAGTTTTTCTACGTCGAAGGGTTTGACCACATAACCACGCACGCCAAGCTGGAAGACTTCCACCGCGACGGATTCCGATCCATGGGAGGTGACGATGATCACCGGGACATCGACCTCGTGTTCCTTCAAGGCCCGCAGCACTTCGATGCCGTTCATCTTGGGCATCTCGTAGTCCAAAAGAATCAGGTCGGGATGTAGTTCCAACGCCATGTTCAGGCCCTGGAAACCATCCACGGCCATCGTCACCTGGTAACCTTCCGGTTCCAGGACAGCATTGCGGACGAAATCCCGCACTTCCGCGCTATCATCGATGACAAGTATGTGGTCGTTCAGTGACGTCATCTGGCAAGCATATCCTATCTGCAGTGTGGAATCGCGCTCTGATTTTCATCGCGGGGTTTTCAGGCCCTCGAGCAGCCTGGCGACCTGGTACGCTGAAGCCGCTTCGGCTTTCAGCCATTGTCGAACCAGCGTGTAACGGGCGACAAAAATCTCCGCAAAATCATCAGGCGCGTCCGTGGCCAAGTCCACCGTGGAAAGCACCATGATCCATCGTGCCCATTGCTCGAAGGCTTCCTGGTTGAACCAGAGCACGTCTTCGTAACGGTTGACGCCGAGATAAGCCTGCACTTCACGCTCGCGCAGCATCGCGTACAGAACATCGTGAGGATCATCCGTGTCTGCGAACCAGCGCTGGTAGCCAATCAGCAGCTTGATCAACGCCACCGCGCGGCGCGCCGCATCGACTTCCAGGCCCCATTCTTCCAGCGCAACGGCAATGAGTTTACCGAGCAACCACTCATCAATCCAATTACGGCTGATCTCGTCCGCTGCTCCGGTAGATGCCGCGTCCTCATCGACGATCTTGCCCAAAGCGTGGGTAAAGAGCCAGCCGAAGAGCACGCCCCAGGTGAATGGCGCGGCAGCCTTCCAATCCCTGAGGACATAATCCACTGCTGCCCGGTAAGCAGCAGCCTCTTGGGTGGTAAACACTTTGCCAGCGCCATCAGCCGCCGGGGTCAGCTTTTTGAGAACGACCGACAGCGCCAACACGGTTTCCAGCTTTGTACGCACGGTCTCCACCACAGCGGCCTCGTCGTCCTTGGCCTTTGTAGCTACTGGAACAGCGGCCTTGACTGCGCGTACCAGGTCCGTCAGTTTCTGTTCAACCTGCTGCAGGATATCCGCATCGACGCTCCCTTTCGTCGTGGTGGTCCGAGCCGCGAGCAGCCAGCGGAAGGCCGGCGCGCTCACCAACATGCGGAACGGGACGTGGACCGGAGCCAGGAACAACTCTTTCAACGCCTCATCGATGCTCGGTGCGCCGCGCCCGCTTAGGTGCGCCGCCGTAATGCCCCCACTCGTTTTCGTACACCAGCGCAAAATTCACGAAAACGTGGATCTGATAGGCGTGCAGTTCCGCGTAGAGGCCGTGCTCTACCAGTTCACAGCAGTTGCGGATATATTCCAGGCCGGAAACAGCGTCGCGGAAGACCACGAACACCCGTGGGTCGTCGGGGATTTGCAGCCCCTCGGCGAGCGATTGCTGCACCAACGTTTTATCACCCGCCTCGTTCTTCACCACATAGCCGACCGACATCCGCGCCCACCCGCGCGTCTCGGCATAGCGGTTGTGGTACAGCACCAGCGACCGCTCCTGCCCCAGGCGGTTGGAGTAGGCGAAGACGTTCTCATCCACGTAACCGTCCGCCGTGAAGAAGTCATACAGCCGGAAATTCTCCACTTCGGCGAAAAGCGCGCGGCGGTGCAACAAGGGAAAGATTTGCCGTTCGTGGCGCTCCACCAGAAAACCGTCGGGAAGCTCATCCCAGTAGGCACGGCGATACTCCATCCCGTACTTCTCGGTGTAGCCTTCCACCTGCCCGTGCCCGAACATCGGCAGCCCCGGCAGCGTCGCCATCAGCGTGCAGATACCGAAATACTTGTCACCCTTGCCGAACTGATCCACGGCGGTGCGTTCGTCGGGGTTGTTCATAAAATTGACGTAGCGCTTGAGGATCTGCGGATCGAAGTCCAGCGTGTTCTTGATCAACTGGCGGTACTCGGCGTTTTTCTCGTCGCGCATCATGTTCATGAACGCGCTGTTGTACACGCGGTGCATCCCCAGGGTGCGAACGAAATAGCCTTCCATCAGCCAGAACGCCTCCGCCAGCAGCAGCGTGTCGGGCGCTTCCTGCGCCACGCGATCCACGACCTCCCGCCAGAATTCCTCCGGCATGGCCGCGTCGAAGTCCGCCTTGGTCATCCCGAAATCCGCGCGGGAGGCGATGTCGCCGCCGGTCCCCGGCTCAGGAAACCAAAGGCGCTGGTAGTGCTTTTTGGTCAACGTCATCGCCGCGTCGAAGCGGATGACGGGTGAGCGCCGCGCCACGCTCAAAATCGTCTGGATGACGGCCTCGCGCACCTCCGGGTTGAGGTAGTTGAGTTGCGCCGTGTCGTTCCACGGCATGCTCGTCCCGTCGTTGCCGTGGTAGATGTAACGCGCGGCGCCGGTCCAGTGATCGACACGCTTGAACACCACGGCGGCGTCGGAGCGATCGTAGTAGTGGTCTTCCAGGTAAATGCCCACGCGCGGATCGCGGCTCAGGTTCGCACCGTCGAAGGTGTAGCCGGGGAAGGGGCTATACGGCAAGCTGACGAACCAATCCGGGTGCTGCATCACCCACGTGGAATCGATGCCCATGTGATTGGGTACCATGTCGCTTGCCATGCGGATGCCGCGCTGCCATGCGCGCGCCTTGAGGTCTTCGTAAGCCCCCTCGCCACCCAGGTCGTCGGCGATGCGGTAATCTTCGAGTGAGTAGGCCGAGGCCACTGCTTCGGGGTTGCCCATCATCTGTTTGATGCGTTGCGACGCCTCGCTGCGCTGCCATAGCCCAATCAGCCACAAGCCGCTGATCCCCCACCGCGCCAGCGTATCCAGTTCGACGTCCGGCACATCGTTGAGATGCACAATCGCGCGCTGGTATTTCTTCGATAGTTGGTCCAGCCACACATAGGCGTTTTTGGCGATGAGCACCAGGCGGGGCATCCACGCGCTGTCGGGGCTGAAGCGCTCCAGCTCCAGTTCCTGCCCGCCGAATTCGTAGGGCAACACGGGACCGGGGCCGAAACCGAAGAACGGTTTCTGCTCTTCAGCGAGCAAATCCAGGCTGCTGAGAACGCGATAGAGATACTTGCCCAAGACGGCGGTCCAGTTTGTGCGGATGAACTCCAGTTGCGCTTCCAGGGAGTGCGGGAACCGGCGCGCGGGCGTGCGCAGCATCTCGATGAGCGGCTGGTTTTCCGGGCCGAAGGGCGGCTGCGTGCGGAAGAACTCGTCCAGCAGGGGTACGATTTCATTGTAGACGGTGTTCTGTTCCAGGTCGTCGTCGTCGAAGAGTTCCAGGAAGATAGCAAACGCCGGGTTATCGTTCGCCAGCCACAACATCAGCAGTTCCTCGAGCGCGATTTGCCGGTGTGGCGTGTCGCCGGTGGCGCCTGCGAGGTAACCGGCGACCGTCGTTTCGCCGCGATAGACTGCGAGGGGCGGAAATTGGTCGGTAAAAGCGCGCAACGCCACTGCCAGACGATCCCGGCCAAGCGCAGCTTCGACGTAAGCCAGCGCCTCTGCCATCGCGGTGGGTTTGAGTTGTTCACAATACTCGCGGACGACGACGTGCAAAATCTCGTCGATCAATCCCATCGCGTTGATTTGCCCGGCGCGCACGGCCTGCTCTGGAAAATTGATCAGATCGCGTTTGTCGTTCATCTTTTGCGCGAAGACGCGCGCAGCGTGGAAGTTCGCAAAGATGACGTTGCCACTCAACGCGAACAGAGACGCATCAAAGTCGTAGAGGTCACGCGCCTGGCGCGCAACGTGAAACTCCCGCAACGCATTGTCGTGGTGCATAGTCACTCCTTCAAAATGACAAATGATTTGTCAGGTGCCACGTTCAGTTTTATGTAAATTACCCGTCGTTCCTAGCGGATCGTCATCAAGATACTCAGAATCATACTTAAGAGAATGATTACAGTGATCACGGTGAACACAATCCGTGCGATTTTAGCATTTGTCGTTTTCATCCTACCTCCCAAACTGGGCACAGCCGCACAACTTAGGCCGCGCCCCTTTCATTGTTTGTCTTTGATAAAGGCTTTGAGCAACATCCTGAACAAGATCAACACCGCCGACACAAACACCACCAGAATCGAGACGATGTACACAAGCCGCATCGGCATACCGACCGGTTCGGACGCTGGCAACATCTGTTGTTCCGGTGGAACCGGCACCGTCGCCGGTACGACCGTACCCGTGGTCACCGTTTCATTCACCGATGACCGTGAGAAGATGTAGAACAGCACTATCCCTATGACGATCAACAACACGATCATGCTCAACAAAATGGGCAGTGAAGTACGGCGCATCGTGTCTCCTCTTCGACGATTACCGGCGCCCGCCAGAGGGCAAGCGACAGCCACGCAATCGCCTCACTATGCCGTTCATTATAGCATATTTGGGAAGCAGGCATACCCCATATTTACGCAAAAAGAGGGACTTTGTAGTCGTCAAGGCCACAAAATCCCCCCACTCTCAAGGAGGTTGTTTGTACCTGATGATCTATGCTTCGCCCGCCGGCGCCGACGCGGCGACGGCGCGCTCTAGCACTTCCTGGATGCGCGGGGCCATCTGCGCCGGATTGGGATGCAGGCCCTCCAGCAACAGCAGATTGTCGAACAACTGCTCCACCGTCAGGTCGATCAACGGGTTGGCGAACTGCGATTCAATCACCCGCGCCAGGTTTTGGATCAGCGCGTGTCCCCGGTTGATTTCAAGGATCTTCACCGGCGCGGTATAGTCTTGCTCGACCAGACGGCGCACGCGCTGCATCTCACGTTCCGGGCCGCTATCGGGCGAAACCAGGCGGCACGGGCTATCTTTGAGCAGCTTCGATTCGCGCACGTCCGCCACGCGCTCGCCGAGGACGTTCTTGAAGCGCATGATCAGCTTACCGAACACCTCTGGGGACAGCGCGTCGGCGGCCGGCGTTTCGGGCGGCGATTCCGGTTCGCCCGGCAGTTGCAGGTCGGGATCGTCCACGTTCTTCAGCGGCTTGTCTTCGTACTCGCGCAGGCTTTGTACCATAAAGGCGTCCAGCGGATCGACGAGATAGAGCACTTCCAGGTTGCGCGCTTTGAGCGCATCCAGGTGCGGGCTGCGAGCCACGGAAGCGAGATCGTCGCCGAGGATGTAGTAGATGTCGTTTTGACCCTCGATCATCCGCGCGGCGTACTCACTCAACGCAACGAGCGCGCCGTTGGACTTCGACGTGGTGAATCGCAGCAGCGGCGCCACATCATCGCGCCCGCCGAAGTCCATCGCCACGCCTTCCTTGATGAACGGCCCGAACGCCTCCCAAAAGACTTTGTAATCCTCAGGATTCTCCTCGCCCAACTCGCGCAGCGATTTCAGCACCCGCCCGCGCAGCGCCTTCTTGATGTGACCCATCGTGCGCGTGCTCTGCACCGACTCGCGCGCCACGTTGAGTGGAATATCTGTCGAATCCACCACGCCCTCGACAAAGCGCAGATATTCAGGCAACATGTCCTTGTTGTCCTCCTGGATGAGCACCTTGCGCGAGTAGAGCTTCAGCCCGTGGTCGGGACGCATACGGAACATCCCGCGATCTCGATGGCGCGGGACGAAAAGCACGCTGCGGATGTCCACCGGCGCATCGGTGACGATGTGCAGGTGCAGCAGCGGCTTCTCGAAGTCGAGTGTGAGTTGGCGGTAGAATTCGTTGTATTCGTCCTCGGTCACTTCGCTCGGCGATTTGCGCCACAACGCCGCCTGCTGGTTGGCGATCTTGTCCTTCACGTAGACGGGGAACGAGACGAAATCGGAGTGTTTCTTGACGATCTGCTCCAGACGCCACGCCGAAGCGAACTCGGCGGCGTCTTCCTTCAACTCGATCTCGATCGTGGTACCGCGCGTCTCTTTCTCGGCGGGGGTGAGAGTGTAGGTGTTGTCGCCGCGTGAAACCCACGTCCACGCTGATTCGTCGGGCAGATAGGAACGCGAGGTCACACTGACCTTATCGGCGACCATGAACACGGCATAGAATCCCACGCCGAACTGCCCGATGATGTCGCCGATGCGCTGTTCGGCTTCCAGCTTCTTGAGGAACGCCATCGCGCCGGAATGGGCAATCGTGCCCAGGTTTTCGATCAGCTCGTCGCGCGTCATACCGATGCCGGTATCGGAAACGGTCAGCGTCTTGGCCTCCTCGTCGAAATCGATCCGCACGGCCAATTCCAGTTCCGGGTCGCGCACGTCGGCGTTGGTGAGCATTTCGAACTGCACGCGGTTGAGTGCGTCCGAGGCGTTCGAGATCAACTCGCGCAGGAAAATCTCCCGCTCCGTGTAAAGCGAGTGCGAGAGAATGTGCAATAACTGCTGAACCTCAGCTTTGAATTCGAGCGACTCTGGTTGTGTCGTCATCTGTGCCTCCTCAAAATAGTATCAAGTTGCCGGTTGCAAGTTTCTACCCTACAATTTTAACCGCAATCCATTAGAATCTGATTAGCAGTGGATTAACATCACATAAATCTATAGCGGCCTCTTTGTGTGTTATAATGAAGTAAAACGTGAGTAACTATTCAGCCTTGAGGTGGGGCGCACTTAGCTGAACCCAAAACGGCAATTTTTGCGCTTCCTACTGTCATTGCAGACGTAAAAAGTGCGCCCCACCTGAATAGCTACAAACGTGATACGCGAAACGTGCTGCACGATCCGGCAGAATGTGGACTGATTTGCGGGCGGGAGGTAGAAAGATGGGTGAAATGATTACGGCAGTATATGAGAGAGGCGCTTTGCGCCCTTTGACGCCGCTCAAGTTACGAGAGCACCAACAGGTGCGCATCCAGGTGATGACAGAAGACGCATCAGAAGAGAGTGAGCGCGAGCAGGTCATCAACATCTTGGTCGCGGCGGGTCTGGTGCAATCAAAGCCCAAGGGGCCTGTGCCGCCGGACCCAGTTTCGGAGGAAGAACGTCAAAGACTGGCCGAGCTTTTGGGCAGCGCGCCGGGAAAACCCCTTTCTGAAATTGTGATTGAGGAACGCGGGGAATGGTAAGGGTCGCCTACTTTGATACCAGCGCTTTGCTAAAAAAGTATGTGCTAGAAACGGGTTCTCGTTGGGTGCAATCCTACATAACGTCACGTCCAACACCTCAAGTTTTGACTTCGTCGTTGACGCTAGTTGAAGCTTCTTGTGCTTTTGCGCGGCGGTTGCGCGAAGGCATTTTGACGGCCGCCACACATATAACGGTTGAGGAGGCCTTTGATTACGATATTCAGCACAAGTATACGGTGTTGAACTTCGATCCAATGGTGATAAAAGTCGCACGGCAACTAGCGAGACAGCATCCATTGCGAGCCTATGACGCTGTACATTTGGCAACGGTTCGCCTGGCTAATGAGCAACTGGTCCAAGCCGGCAAATCGCCGCTTACGTTTGTCTGCGCCGATGACCGTTTGCTCGCCATTGCGCAAGCAGAAGGTTTGCTGGTCGAAAACCCGAATCATCATTAAGCTCTTCTTAAGGTTGCTCTTAGCCCTTCTTAAGGACACGCCAGCAGGAACGTGGTATGCTCAGGGGTGACGTGTGACAAATCAACCTTGACAATTTGCTCACGTTCATTACCATGTCACCGTGCTGCGCCCACCGGCCCAGAATCGCCGGAAATCAAAGAGCGAAGCTTATACGTAGGATACGCTACGGCCAGCTTTGCTCTTTTTCACGTCAGCACGCTACTTGCCATTTGCCATTTGTTATTCGCAAGGAGGAGTTTATGATCGATGTCTCGAATTTATCCAAATCGTATGGTGACGTCGAAGCCCTACGCGACGTTTCCTTCGACATCGCCAGCGGGGAAATCGTCGGGATGCTGGGGCCGAACGGAGCCGGAAAAACGACGATCATCAAGATTCTCACCGGTTATCTGCAACCCGATACAGGAACGGCGCTGATCAACGGCCTGGACGTGTTCGAGCACACGCGCGAGGTACAGGCGCAAATCGGCTACCTGCCCGAAACCGCGCCGCTGTACCCGGAGCTGTCGGTGCAGGCGTACCTCAGGATGATGGCCGACCTGCGCCAAATCCCGGAGACCGACCAGCCGGCGCTGCTCTCCGAGGCGATCTACGCCACCGGGCTGCAAGAGCACCTCACCCGCCCCATCGCCCACCTGAGCAAGGGCTTCCGGCAGCGCGTGGGGCTGGCGCAGGCCATCCTGCACAAGCCGCGCCTGCTGATCCTTGACGAGCCGACCGTGGGCCTTGACCCCACACAAATCGTCGAGATCCGCCACCTCATCCGGCGGTTGGCCGACCATAGCACAGTGTTGTTCTCCACGCACATCCTCTCGGAAGTCGAAGCGCTCTGCGACCGCGTCATCATCCTGATGAACGGCCAGGTGAAGGCCGACGCGCGCCTCTCCGAACTCGAGGCCACGTCCGACGCCGTATTGGTGCTGGAACAACGCCCCTCGGACGCGCAAAACCTGCTCCAACGCCTTCCGCAGGTGCAGGAGGTAGACTTCTTCGAAAGCAACGACGGCTTCCCGGCCTACCGTGTGTTTGGCCGCCAGACGGCAGAACGCGCCGCCGACCGCAGCGATTTGTGCCCCGCTATCTACACGTTGGCGCGCGAACACAACTGGCCGCTCCGCGAGTTACGGCGCGACGTGCGCACGCTCGAAACAGTCTTCAACGAACTGGCGACCGTGGGAAGCGCAGCGACCAGCGCAGGTGCGACGGTGGAGGTGGCACAATGAAACAGATCCTCACCATAACCCGTAAAGAACTGCGCAGTTATTTCGGCTCGCCGATGGCGATGATCTTCATCGGCGCGTTTCTCGTCGCGACCCTGTTCTCATTCTTCTGGGTGGACACTTTCTTCGCGCGCGGCATCGCCGACGTGCGCCCGCTCTTCCGCTGGATGCCGGTATTGATGATCTTCATCGCGGCGGCGCTCACGATGCGCCAGTGGAGCGAAGAGCAGCGCGCCGGCACGCT
Organism: Chloroflexota bacterium; assembly: GCA_022707725.1. GTDB lineage: Bacteria > Chloroflexota > Anaerolineae > B4-G1 > SLSP01 > DSWT01. The sequence continues at coordinate 10,295 of JAKJAB010000033.1, forward strand.
CGAAATCCTGCTGACGCTGCCGGTCTCGACCTACCAACTGGTCATCGGCAAGTTCCTGGCCGTCGTCGCCTTGATCGGTATTGCGCTGGCGCTGACTTTCTTCCTGCCGATTACCGTGGCGCTCCTCGGCAATTTGGACTGGGGGCCGGTTTTCGGCGGCTACCTGGCCGCCATCCTCCTGGCAGGCGCTTACGCGGCCATCGGGCTGTTCGTCTCCTCGCGCACCGACAACCAAATCGTGGCGTTGATTTCTACCGTGTTGGTGTGTGGGGCGTTCTACCTCGTCGGCTCGACCGGCGTGACGAACTTCGTGGGCAACGAGGTCGGCGAAATCTTACGCGCGGTCGGCGCGGGCAGCCGCTTCGAGAGCATCCAGCGCGGCGTCATCGACCTGCGCGACCTGCTCTACTACGTCACCCTCGCCGGCATCTTCCTCGTGCTCAACGTCCTGTCGCTCAAAGCCAAAGGCTGGAGCGCCGGCGAGCAGACGTTGCCCAAACGGCGCGGTCTGGCGCTGACCTCCGCGCTGCTCATCGTGAATTTGCTCGTGGTCAACGTGTGGGTGTATCCATTGCGCAGCCTGCGGCTCGATTTGACGCAGTACCACGAGTACTCGCTCTCCAAAGCCACGCGCAACCTGCTCGACGGGCTGCAAGAACCGTTGCTGATTCGTGGCTATTTCAGCGAGCGCACCCACCCGCTGCTGGCGCCCCTGGTCCCCAAAGTGCGCGATATGCTACAGGAATACGCCATCGCCTCGCGCGGGCGCGTGCAGGTGGAGATCATCGACCCGGCCAAAGAACCGGAAAAAGAAGCGGAGGCCAATCAGGTCTACGGCATCACCCCCACACCCTTCCAAATCGCGGGCCGTTACGAAGCTTCGATTATCAACTCGTATTTCGATATCCTCGTCCAATACGGAGATCAGAGCGTCACCCTGGGATTTAGCGATCTGATCGAGGTCAAACAGGAAGGCAACGGCATCAACGTGTATTTGCGCAATCTGGAGTACGATCTCACCAGCAATATCAAGAAGGTCGTCTACGGCTTCCAAAGCGTCGATACCGTGCTCGCCTCGCTGAGCGATCCGGTGGTGGTCACGATCTACGTGACGCCCAAGACTATGCCGCAACCCCTCGGCGAGATCCCGGCGACGATGGAGAAGGTGGTGCAGGAGATCGCGGCGCAGTCCAACGGCAAACTGACCTACACGGTCGTGGATCCCACCCAGCCCAACAGTCCGGTGACGCCGCAGGAACTTTACGACGCCTACGGCATCCGCCCCTTTGCGGCCTCCTTGTTCTCCAACGACGTGTACTACATGCACATGATAATGAAAACCGGCGACCAAGAGAACGTGATCTATCCCGCCGGTGAGATGAGCGAGGCCGACGTCCGCAATGCTGTGGAATCCACACTCAAGCGGATGTCCTCCGGCTTCCTCAAAGTCGTCGGCATCTGGTCGCCGTCGACGACGCCCACGCAGGATATGTATGGACAGACCATCCAGCCGCTTTCGTCGTGGAATCAAGTGCGCGAGGCGCTGCGCCAAGAGTACGAAGTCCGCGACCTCGATCTGAGCACAGGATATATCGCGCCCGACGTGGACGTGGTGCTCGTCATCGCTCCGCAGGGATTCACCGATATGGAGCTGTACGCCATCGACCAATACCTGATGCGCGGCGGCACGGTGCTCCTGGCGGCGGGCAACACCGTCATCGCGCAGGACCCCTATGCTGGCGGCATCGCCGGGCGTTTGATCACGGACGGCGTCGCCGGGCTGCTGGAGCATTACGGCATCACGGTGCAGCCAGGGATGGTGCTCGACTCGCAGAACGAACCGTTCCCCATGCCGGTCGTCCGCCAGGTGGGCAACTACCAGATCCAGGAATACCAGGCCTTGAACTATCCCTACTTCGTGGATGTCCGCGCGGATGGGATGGCAAAGAACAACACCCTTGTCTCCAATCTGGCAGCCATCACGTTGAACTGGTCCTCACCCATTCAGGTCAATCCAGAGAAAAACGCGGAGCGTGAGGTCGAAGTGCTGCTGTCCTCGACGTCGGGAGCATGGTTCCAAAGCGATCCCACGAACATCCAGCCCGATTTTGCCCTCTATCCGGAGAGTGGATTCGCGCAGCCTTCTTCCACCCAAGTTTACACCCTGGCTGTTTCTGTTCAGGGGACGTTCGACAGCTACTTTGCCGGGAAGGCATCACCGTTCGAAACAGCACAAACAGAAGGGACTGAAGAAGGTCCGGCAGCCCCCACGACGAACCCCGGCACGATTGACAAATCGCCGGAGACGGCGCGCCTGCTCGTCGTCGGCAGCGCAGAATTTGTGGACGACATCGTCTTCCAGATTTCCAAATCGATGTCCGGCGACAGTTATCTCAACTCGCTGCAATTCGTGAAGAACGCCGTCGCCTGGGCCACCGAAGACCTCGACCTGCTGGAGATTCAGGCGCGCGGCGCAGAAAGCCGCATCCTGGCATCGCTTAAAGAGAGCGGGCAGTCGTTCTGGGAAATTCTCAACTACGGTGTGGCGCTCCTGGCCCTGTTGGGGATCGGCGGTTTCGCGGCCATGCGGCGCCGCAACGAGCAGCCGATGGAACTGATTAAGCCGTCAGCGATCGGCCGTCAGCGGTCAGGGAGGACGTCTAGGAAGAAACGCGATGCGGCTTCGTCTGAGGAGGTAGAACAATGAAACGCCATCAACAAATCCTGACCGGTATTCTGGTCGTTCAAATTATCCTTGGTGTGATTACGTTTTGGCCGCGCTCCGGCAGCGCTGGCGCTGCACAGCCGGTCTTCCCGGACCTCAAAGTCGAGGACATTGTCGCCCTGACCATCACCGACGACCAGGGCGCGCGCATCGTCCTGCGCCGCTCCGGCGAGAACTGGAGCCTGGCCGAAGCGGGTGACTATCCCGCGCGGGCCAGCTCGATCACGCCGCTTCTCGACAAGTTCACCCAACTGGACACGGCAACCCTCGTAGCGCGCACCGAAAGCAGCTACAAGGCGCTCCAGGTCGCCGACGATAACTTCGTGCGCCGCATCGATGTCGGGATGAAAGACGGTACGACGCATACGCTCTATCTGGGCAGCTCACCGCGCTATACCGCCACGCACTTCCGTGTGGTCGGGCAGGCCGAGACCTACCTCACCGCCGCCCTTTCGACGTGGGAATTAAGCACCGGCGCCACCTCGTGGATCGACACCAGCTACCGCACCATCGATGCGGCGACGGTAAAGGAAGTTTTGTTGCAGAACGCCAACGGCTTCTTCAAGTTCGTCAAGACCGAAGATGATACCTGGACGTTGGCCAATCTGGCAGCCGATGAAGTCATCGCTCCGGCGAAGACCGCTGACATCGTCAGCAAAGCCACCCGCATCACGCTCCAGCGCCCGCTCGGCCTGACGGATGAGGCCAGCTACGGCCTCGCCGCGCCTGCCGCGACCGTCACGCTCACGATGGAGGATGGCAGCGTCACCACGTTGCGCGTCGGCGCGAAGTTCGACGGCAGCAACTACGCCGTCAAAGCGTCGGAGTCGCCGTACTACGTCGCCGTGAGCGAGTACAACGTCCGTCCCCTGGTCGAAAACGACCGCGCGGAGTTCTTGGAACAACCAACACCGACGCCCGAACCGTAACCCTCGCTGGTCTGTGATTCGCTGTCAAACCGACCGCCGGCGGCCCCTGTAGGCTGCCGGCGGTTTGTGTCGGTGGGCCGTTGTATCCTTGCGCGGAAGCCGCCCCGGGACGGTTTCGTCCCGAGACGGAGCTTTGGAATTTTTACCACGAAGACACGAAGAATACGAAGGTTTGTCGTATTTTCTTCACGCTTTTTGTGTCTTCGTGGTCATTCTTGAAAGGGGTGTGCTTTTGTCGAAACGCCGATATGGAGTACAATGTCGATGCACGTAAGGTATGCCAGCTAACGCCCGCATGCGGGAGCCATAGCCAAATTCGCATAAGAATTCACGGTTCGGCCACAAGACTATGAAAAACAAAAGGATTTACAGCCTCATCTCCGCCGTTTTGTTGACGACCCTGGCGGTCAGTGGATGCCGGCCGGCATCTCCATCGCCAACGTCGCCGGCCACAATGACGGCGACGCCTCCCGCCGAGGTCATTGCCAGCCCCACGCCTTTGCCGACGGACCCGCCAACGCCGACGCCCCACCCCACCGCTGCCGCAACGCCTGTCGCCGCTGCAACGCCTGCCCCGACCGCAACCGCGACCCCGTCGCCGCCCCCCACCGCCGCGGCAATCCCCACGCGCATCGTCCCGCCAGCGGGGACGCTAGCGTTGCCGCCGGGATTTGGCGCGTCGGTGTTCGCGCAGGGGCTTGCCAACCCACGGATGATGACGGTAGGCCCAGACGGCCAGCTTTACGTGGCCGAACGCGGCGCGGGGCGCGTCGTTCGCCTGCCCGACCGCAACGCGGACGGCGTGGCCGATGACATCGAAGCGGTCGCCGCCGGCTTGCGCGCGCCCAGCAGCATCGCCTTCTACCGGGACGGCTCTCTCTACGTCGGCGAGACGACGCGCATCCTGCGCCTGAGCGAACCGGACGGCGACGGCGTCTTTCAAGCGCGGGAGGTCGTCGTCGAGGGGCTGCCCGAAGGCGGTCACAACACGCGCACGGTGCTCTTCAGTCCCGATTGGGCGCACCTCTTCGTCTCCGTGGGGTCTTCGTGCAACGTTTGCAATGAGACGGACGTGCGGCGCGCGACGATTATGCGCTACAACCCGGACGGCAGTGCTGAGGAGATTTACGCCCACGGCCTGCGCAACGCCGTCGGCGTCGTCTTCCGCCCGGGGAGCGCCGAGTTGTGGGCCACCAACAACGGACGCGACTGGATGGGCGACGACCTGCCGCCGGAAACGGTCTACCTGGTGCGGCAAGGCGACGATGCCGGTTGGCCGCGCTGCCACGCCGGCCGCCTCAGCGACCCGGACTTCGGCGGAGCGGGCGCCTGCGACGGCGTCGTTGCGCCCGCCGTCGAGATGCAGGCGCACTCCGCGCCGTTGGGCCTGACCTTCTATACTGGCCAGCAGTTCCCAGAGTCCTACCACGGCCATTTGTTCGTCGCTTTTCACGGCTCGTGGAACCGCGGCGTCCCCACGGGGTACAAAGTGGTGGGCATTCCGATGGAAAACGGCGCGCCCGGCCCGGTCTACGACTTCGCCGCCGGGTGGCTACGAGCGGATGGCTCCCGTTGGGGCCGCCCCGTCGACGTGCAGACCGGCGCAGACGGCAGCCTCTTCGTATCGGACGACGAAGGAGGCAAAATTTACCGCATTTTTTACGCCGGAGAATAGGCCGGCCACGAATTCATAGCGCACAAACGAATGGGCGCCCGGCTATCGCGCGTTTCTGGCCCTGGTTTCAAAATCCAAATCTCTATGCGAAAGGAGTCGATATGTCCAGCTTGAAAGCTCAAATAGTTTTAGACGTTCACCGTACAATAGCCCCTATCTCCCCGCTGTTGTTCGGCGGATTCGCAGAGCACATGGGGCGCTGCGTCTATGAAGGTATTTACGATCCGGCGTCGCCCCACGCAGACGAGCGCGGCCTGCGCACGGACGTGATCGCCGCGCTGCGCGAGCAGGCCTACACCGTGATCCGCTATCCGGGAGGCAACTTTCTGAGCGGCTACAACTGGCTCGACGGCGTCGGCCCTAAAGACCAGCGCCCGCGCCGGCGCGATCTGGCCTGGCAGTCGCTGGAGACCAATCAATTTGGTACCAACGAGTTTGTGGAATTCTGCGCCGCCATCGACGCCGCGCCTATGCTGGGCATCAATATGGGCACGGGCGATATCCAGTCCGCGGCCAATCTCGTGGACTACTGCAACACACCGGGCGGCACCTATTGGTCGGATTTGCGCACCAAACACGGCTACGCCAAGCCGCACAATGTGCGCTACTGGTGCATCGGCAACGAGATGGACGGCCCCTGGCAGATTGGGCATCTGGACGCCGTCGCCTACGGCAACAAGGCGCTCGAAGCCGCCAAAATGATGAAATGGCTCGACCCCACCATCGAGACCGTGCTGGGATCGCATCGTGCTGGAAATCGCCTGGGAGTCCATGAACTATCACTCGATGCACTACTACATCAACAACAACGCGGGTGACACAGCCAGTTATCTAGCCAGCGCCGTCCGCTTCGAGCGTTTTGTCGACACGATGGAAGGCACGCTGCGCTATGTCAAAGCCAAGCGGCGCAGCACACACAACGTCTATCTATCGTGGGATGAGTGGCAGGTTTGGCATTCAATCGGCGGCGCTCTGGGAGGCCAGTGGACGGAAGCGCCGCATCTGGCGGAGGACATCTACAATCTGGAGGATGCGCTGGTGGTGGCGCAGTGGCTCA
>JAKJAB010000340.1 GCA_022707725.1 Chloroflexota bacterium
TTAGGGACGTATCATTAAACCTTCCCCGCACATCCTTGCACAAGAAGCTAGGGAAGGGATAGGATAAATTATCGAGAGCCGCTCGGGCCGGTTTTCGAACCGCGCCTACCCAAACCCCTAATGCGCGGTGGCGCGGTCAGGAGACCGGCCGCCGCGCGTTTTTTTCCAAAGTCGCCACTCCGCGCCGCCGTTTGTCAAGGAAATATCAGAGCGTTGATAAGCTCTGGCATACCCGCGAAAACGTGCAAAGAAACAAAACCTATGCTACAATAAGAACGACACAAACCCGCCTGCCCTCACCATCATATCGGCATCGCATATCCTTGTGCCTGCAAATCGTCATGATCAGGCGCACGGGCCGACCACGAATCAGGGAACGAACAAACGAGAGCAAGGTTTGCTAGACTGAAAACTTGCGTTAGTCAGGCGTTATTCGTTTATGCATTTTTGAATTCGTAGTCGACAAGCTCGACGCCTGCATCGCACACAACGCCAACAGTGCATCTCTATAGCCCATCAGGGGACGCGCGGGAACATTATTCAATCATCAGTAACACAAGCGATAGGAGGGAGCAATGAACCGCAAAACACGACGTATTGGGATATGTATGGGTTTGCTGGGGGGCCTGGTCTTGCTGGGCCTGGCGGCGCTGCTGCACGTGAAGTCGCCCGCGCAGGTGGCGGCCTATAAGCCAGAACCTGACGAGCTGGTAACAGAGCCGTCTGCGCCGCTGCTCGGTCCGATCATCGAAGTCGAATGGTCGCGCGTCCACAGCGGCACGCTGGATGGCGTCTTCTACGACGATTTGTACTGGGGCGGCATTTCGTCCAGTATCCCAACGCTGGTCGATATCGATGATGACGGTGATCTGGATCTCTTCGTGCATGGGGGAAATCGCCAACAGGGCAACAATGGGGAATTGCATTTCTTCCGCAACGACGGCTCAGCTTCAGGCCCGGACTGGACGCACGTCACGGCGAATTACTTCGGGCGGTACAGACAGCCGGTTCAGTTCGCGGATATGGACGGCGACGGTGACTTCGATGCCGTCCTGGCCGGTTGGCCCTGGGAGCCGGAGGGATTCATCTATTATGAGAACACCGGCACCGCCGCTGCACCGACATGGACGCTGCGTACTACGGATATGTTAGGCGATGGTAATGCGGAGGGCAACTTCACACTGGTGGACATCAACGGAGACGGCGACTTCGATTTGTTCTATACGATCTTCTGGGAGGAGGAAGGCTCACAGTACACCAGTATCGTGTTTTATGAGAACACCGGCACGCCGGCTGCGCCGTCCTGGACATTCAGGACCAACCGGTATGGCAACATCATCGGAGCAAGAGAACCGTGGCAGCCGGCCCCACCAGACCTTTCCTGGTTTGCGTCGATCCGCTTTGCCGATATCGATGCAGATGGCGATCCCGATATGTTCCTGGGCGGATCGGAACACGTCAGCCACTATCGCAATGACGGCACCGCCAGCGCGCCGGTCTGGACTTTTGTCACCGACGCTTATGGGATCGGCGTCCCTTATGATAGCGGTATGATGCACTATGTGCTGGCCTTTGGCGACCTGGATAGCAATGGCACGCTGGATGTGGTGGCCGGCCATGAACTCGGCTGGCTGATCAGCTTCAAGAACACCGGCACACCTGCGAGCGCCAATTATACACTGTGGGTGGACGGCATGTTGCCCATAGACTACTGCGGATTTGCCAATCCGGCGCTGACCGACATCGACAACGACGGCGACCTGGACCTGATTCTCGGACTGGCATCGCCGAGTGTGAACGATGCGCATTTCGTCTTCCTGCGCAACGACGGTACGCGCGCAGCGCCGCTGTGGGCCTACGTCACAGGTGACTTCGGCGGCATAGGCGAAGAATGGGCTATGGGCTCCAAAACTCCAACTTTTGTGGACATTGACAGTGACGGCGACCAGGACCTTTTCATCGGCGCAGGGCCGTTCTTCGGCCAGCAAGAAGGAACGGTGTACTTCTATGAAAACACCGGGACGCCCGAATTGGCTGCCTTTACGCTGATTACGAATACCTACCTCGGCATCGTCAGCCCCTATTACTCGCAGATGGCGCCGACCTTTGCCGACATCGATGGCGACGGCGATCCGGACTTTTTTATGGCCATCTCCAGTTATGACAACCAGGGTCAGGTGCGCTTTTATCGCAATAATGGCAACGCGACTTCACCCGCGTGGGCGTACGTCACGGATAACTATATGGGCATCCAGGCGCGTTATTTGTCCTTCGCCGATGCAGATGGCGACGGCGACTTGGACATGTTCACCGACCGGGAATATTATCGCAACGACGGTGACGCGACGCAGCCCGACTGGGTGCTGCGTGGGACGCCGTATGGCCTGGCCTGGAGCGGCGGCCCACCGGTGCTGGGCGACCTGTTAGGCAACGACGGCCGGCCCGATCTGCTGCTTGGCGGCAGTGGCGGAGTGCATCTCTACCGCAACGTGCGCGGCATCGAAGTCGTGCCCCCGGTTTACGACCTCGACGCCATCGTGGTGAAAACCGAACCCTCCGCCGCGAACGCCATCGCCCGCCTCGAAGCCGGCGAACTCGACATCTACGCTGCACAGACAAATAACCCTGCCATTGTTCAACAGATTGCCGCCTCCCCCCATCTGGAGGGCTACATCTCCTACGGCACCTACAACGAGCTGACCTTCAATCCCTCCGGGCCGGTCTTCACGGGCACGGGCCAACTCAACCCCTTCGCCGTCCCGCGCGTGCGTGAGGCGATGAACCGGCTGGTGGACCGCGAATACATCCAGCAGCAGATTATGGGCGGGATGGGCACACCGCGTTGCCACGCGCTCAACACCGTCTCCCGCGACTATGCGCTGCTGGCTGACGTGGCCCGCGCCCTGGAACTGGAATATGCCTACAACAAAACGTTGGCGCAGCAGACCATCGCCCAGGAAATGCAGGCGTTGGGCGCGACGCTCGTCGGCGGCAAGTGGTATTACGCGGGCGCACCCGTCGAAATCATCCTCCTCATCCGCACCGAGGACGAGCGCCGGCAGATCGGCGATTACGTCGGCGACCAGTTGGAGGACATCGGCTTCACCGTGATCCGCAACTACAAAACGGCGGGAGAAGCCTTTCCGATCTGGCTCAGCGGCAATCCTGCCGACGGCCTGTTCCACATCTACACCGGTGGGTGGATGACCACAGGTGTACCGCGTAACCTGGCAGACAATTTCGCGTACTTCTACACCGACCAGGGTCTGGATGCGCCTCTCTGGCAGGCCTACGTCAACACACCTGAATTCTACGACCTGGCTATACGGCTGAGTAACAACGACTACACAACGGTGGAGCAACGCCGCGCGATGATGGCGCAGGCGCTCGATTGGGCGCTGGAGGATTCCGTCCGCATCTGGCTACAGGACCGTGTGAGCCTCACCCCGCGACGGGCTGAGGTCAGCTATGCCTCGGACCTGTACGGGGGGATAACCGGTTCCTGGCTTTGGCCGCACACGTTGGCGCGCACGGGCAGCTTCACCACACCTCTGACCATCGGCAGTCCAGGTATCCTCACCGAGCCGTGGAATCCGCTCGCCGGCACGAACTGGATCTACGATATGATGAGCATTCAGGCTACTGGCGACAACGGCCTGATCCCCGATCCCTACACCGGTCTGGCGTGGCCACAGCGCATCGAGCGCGCTGACGTCGTGGTGCAGCAAGGCTTACCTGTTGTCAAGACCCTCGATTGGGTTGACCTGCAATTCGCGCCGCGCATTGTCGTCCCCGCGGATGCCTGGGTGGATTGGGACGCGACGGCGCAGCGCTTCCTCACCGCCGCCGAGGTCTATCCCGAGCCGCAGACCGCGCTGCGCAAGACCACCGTCCACTATCCTGCCGATCTCTACAGCACCGTCACCTGGCACGACGGCAGCCCTTTCTCCGCCGCTGATGTGGTGCTGAACATGATCCTGGCCTTCGACCGCGCCAAGGAGGCCAGCGCCATCTACGACGAGTCCACTGTGCCTCGGTTCGAATCCTTCATGTCCCGCTTCAAAGGCGTGCGCATCCTCTCGACGAACCCGCTGGTGATCGAGCATTACAGCGACGACTACCAACTGGATGTCGAGTTGGGCATCACTACCTGGTGGCCTTACTATGATCGAGGTCAGGGTGCCTGGCACAACCTGGCGTTGGGACTGTTGGCGGAGCGAGCCGGGACAGGCGCGTTCAGCGCGGACAAGGCTGATATGTACGATGTGCCATGGCTGGAT
>JAKJAB010000341.1:0-3932 GCA_022707725.1 Chloroflexota bacterium
GGACGGGTATGCGGCGTTCACCAAAAGCTGCGTGAAGTTCCTCGCGCAGCGCGAGCGCCTGTTGCAGCGCCCCTGGAACCGGCTGACGCCGGAGGAGCGTGCTTTTGTCACCGGCTACCTCTGCCACCTGGCGGCGGACGAGCCGTGGAAGGCGATGGGTGCGCGGCTGCAACAAACGTTGGGCCTCGAATCGTTGCTGGATATGTCCGTCCCGCCTGCCGTTACCCTGACGGCCTTCAGCGTGTTGAGCCACGCGCTGTTCCGCGACTTTGCTGCCGTGATCGCTGCGTTGAACGCCGCGCCGCTGCCGGACGTGTTCACGCACGTCGCCCATGCCGATTTTCTGCGGATGTGGGACATCGTGCGGCTGCCGCTGTTGAAGGGCGATTCGGCGGAATCGTTCTTTGAGATGCTGGCGCGCAGTGGGAAGGACGCCGCCGAGCTGCAAGAGGCCCGCGAGCAGCACGCGCGCTATTGGGACGCGGCAATGGCGTTGATCGAGCAAATCGGCGGCGTGGAAGCCTTTGTCGCGGAGTCCGTCGAACGCGCGCTCGAAGTCCTGCCTGCGCTAAACGGGGGCGAGTTGTGATCGAGTTATCTTTGGAGCGCGTTCAGTCTTATCGCGCGCGGACGTATCACCTGCTGCCGGAGCTGCGGGTAAACTCGGCGGACGAGGCTGTGGCCTTTGTCGAAGAACGCGGCTTCGCCTACTTTTGGCCGATCAAGGGCGTGGAAGCGCCGAGTTTGTGGGCCGCCGTCGCCGGAGACCGCCCGGTCGCCGACGAACACGACGATCCGGGGCACAAAACGTGGGCCTGGAAGGACGGCTCGCTCGGCAAGAAGCAGTGGTACTACGCCAAAGTGCTGCGCAAAAAAGCGACGCTGATCGCGTTGGACGTTGCGCCGTACTTCTACGCGCTCAGCGAGAACTTCGGCGCGCCCGAGGAGGACTACCTCGACCAATACCGTCGCGGCGCACTGACGCAGGAAGCGAAGGCAATCTACGAGACGCTCTTGCGCGGGGGAGCGCAGCACACGATTGCTCTGCGCAACGCCACGTTTATGACCGCCAGAGAGTCCGGTTATCGCTTCAACCGCGCGCTGGACGAGCTACAAGCCGACTTCAAAATCCTGCCGGTGGGGGTGGCGCAGGCCGGAACGTGGAACTACGCCTTCATCTACGATTGCGTTCATCGCCATTTCCCCGACCTGCCCGAACGCGCGGGCGCGATCAAGATCAGCGAGGCGCAGCAAAAACTCGTCGAGCTGTACTTCCGCTCGGTGGGCGCGGCGCAGTTCGGGGACGTCGCAAAAGTGTTCCAGTGGCCGCAAAAGGACGTAACGCGGGCAATCCAGGTCCTGGTGGACGCCAAAACTCTCGCAGCCGGGTTGACGATCCCCGGCCAAAAAGGCGACTGGTTTGCCCTGACGGAGTTCAACCCTTAACTTTCACGTAGAAGAGCAAAACGAGATAAAACAGGTGAGGTATAACGATGAAACCCAATCCAGCACTCAAACAACTTGGTCTGGCGGATGACGACCGCGCGGTCATCATCCACACCGACGACATCGGGATGTGTCAGGCGTCGCTGGCGGCTTACGCCGATCTGGTCGAGGTGGGCCTGATTTCCGCCGCTTCGACGATGACGCCGTGTTCCTGGTTCCCGGCGACGGCGGCGTTTTGCCGCGCACATCCCGACAAGGTCGATATGGGCGTCCACGTCACGCTGACGAGCGAGTGGCGCAGCGGCTATCGTTGGGGGCCGATTTCGACGCGCGAACCGGCCTCCGGTCTGTTGGACGCCGAAGGCTATTTCCCGTACACCTCAGAGGGGGTACAGGCGCGCGCGACGCCGGAGGCTGTGCAGCGCGAAATCCAGGCGCAGATCGCGCGTGCTGTGGAAGCCGGCATCGACGTGACGCACATCGACACGCATATGGGCACGGTCTTCGATCCCAGGTTTCTGGAAAGCTACGTGCGGACGGCGCTACAGTACCGCGTCCCGCCGATGCTGGTGCGCAAGGACGAGGCCGGCATCCTGGCGATGGGGATGGGCTTCGACGCGGAGACAGCGGCCGGGCTGGCGCGTCATATCGAGACGCTGACAGCGATGGGCCTGCCGATGGTAGACAACGTCACGTTTGTGCCGTTCACGCCGGGCGAGGATCACGTGGCGCGCACACAGCAATTCCTCACACAGTTGCCGCCCGGCCTGACGTACTTGATCATCCACCCCTCGGTGGATACGCCGGAGCTGCGGGCGATCATCCCCGAAGGCTGGCAGATGCGCGACGCCGAGTATCGCACATTCTGCGACGAGCGTCTGCGCGCCACATTCCGCGACGCGGGCCTCCACGTAATCGGCTGGCGCGTGCTGCGTGATCTGTTGCGGGCGGCGCTGGGGTAGAGTTAGCGCCTCTCGAAGTGTACTTCAAGGGTAACAACTATTCAGGTGGGACGCACTTTTACGCCTGCAATGACAGTAGGAAGCGCAAAAATTGCCGTTTTTGGTTCAGCTAAGTGCGTCCCACCTCAGGGCTGAATAGTTACCTTCAAGGTAGGTGGGGCGGGGCCGGCGAGCAGGGGCGCTGGCTCGACGCGCAGGTGTTTGTCGAAGAAGGCTGCCAGATAGGCGCTGTTGATTTCCATCACGCGCTGCGCCGAGGACAATGCCTGCCAGAGCCAGCCCCACCCCCGCGCGCTTGGGACGTTCCTCTCCATTGTAGTGCTCGCGCCAGCCCCACAATCGTAGCGTAAAGCGGCAGCGTTTGCCGCTGGTATCCCTCGAAAAGCAGGTGAACAGCCAGGCAGAATCACTCGCGCCGTTTGCGCAACGCCGGCGCCCACGTCGTCATAAGCAAGGCTAACGCGAGCAGCACGCTGCCGGCTTCGAAGAACCGCATTCAGCCCTCCTCATCTGGCATCCCCGGTGTAACCATCCTGAAACATGACTTTAACCGCCATTCGCCAATCATGTGTTAGGATTTAGATAATCACACAGTCAGTTTGTGCCTGGGTTCAGGCAAGTCAAGTGAGATTTTTTAGAGCCTGATTGTGAGGGATCGAGGAGTCAAATTATGGCGCTTATTGTACTAATTGAAGAGAGTCCGTTGATGCGACCGGCGCTCCGCGATTTGCTGCAACTGGACGGGCACACGGTTGTCACGACCGGGCGCGCCGATGAGGCTTTGGGGCTGCTTGAAGACATCATCGGCGTGGAGTTGGTGGTGACAAACTTTGCTATGCCGGAGATGGACGGCGCTACCCTGGTGCGGCGATTGCGCGCAGATACGCGGTATCAGAGGGTGCCGGTTCTGGCGCTGGCGCTGAATGGCGATCAAAAGGTGAGCCAGCAGGCGCTCGACGCCGGCGCCAATAATTGCTTGACGCCGCCGATCACGGTAGAGGGTTTGAAAAATGCTGTCAAACATATGCTCAACGGCAATAGCAATGGATGAGTCCCCGTTATGAATGGAAGTGGGGAATGAGAAGCCGCTAATGTACAAAATGGAGCCAGAAGTGATGATTGCCTCCGTCGAAATGCTGCGGGACTTTGCAATTGTGACCGTGGGCGAGCGGATGGACATCTTCAACGCGCCGTCTTTGATGGCGCAGTTGAACAAGCTTGTGGCCGGCGGCGCGACGCATTTCATCGTCGATCTGACGGCGGTGCGGGTGGTAGACGCGGATGGCGATTATCCCCTGCTCCACCTTCTCAAGTGCGCGCAGGAGGTCGATGGCAGCGTCCACCTGGTTTGTCCGCCCGGCAATCCCATCCGCGTGTTCTACGAGATGATGCGGTTGGACACGCTTTTCGAAATCACCGAGACGTTGGAAGACGCCCTCGTCAACCTGGAACTATCGCCGGAAGAGGCCTAACTCCGGCGGTAGTTTGCTTTTCCCCCACAGTCGTTGACATTCCCCTTGCCGT
>JAKJAB010000341.1:4028-4273 GCA_022707725.1 Chloroflexota bacterium
CCCCGAACTGTCCGGCGAGGAGCAGCGAACAGCGCAGGTAATCGCCGGGCGGCTGCGCGAACTGGGGTTGGCCGTGCAGACGGGCGTGGGGGGACACGGCGTCGTGGGGGTGTTGCAGGGCGCGCGTCCCGGCCCCACCGTGGCTTACCGCGCCGATATGGATGCCCTGCCCATCCAGGATGCGCTGGAGACGGACTACCGCTCGCTGGCGCTGGGCGTCAAACATGCGTGCGGGCACGATGTTC
>JAKJAB010000342.1 GCA_022707725.1 Chloroflexota bacterium
CTGCCCCAGGTGGGCACGCCCCACTGGTACAGAAAAAGGCCCTCGGACGTGAGCGTCTGTGTGCGGCGGTTCCACGTGTCAGCGATGTAAACCACGCCAGTTTCGTCGACAGCGATGCCCACGGGTTCATCCATCTGCCCGGCCCACGTTCCACTGCCGCCAAACTCGCGCAAGAAAGTGCCGTCAGCATCGAAGACTTGCACGCGCTTGTTGCCCGTGTCGGTCACATAAATTTCGCTGTCTGGCCCAATCGACAGGCCCCGCGGGCCATAGAATAGGCCGTGGCCGGCGGGGTCGCCCACCGGCATTTGCGCCAGGGTGCCCCAACTGGTCAGGTAACGGCCTTGCGCGTCGAACTTCTGGATGCGATGGTTCCACGTGTCGGCGACGTAGACCGTCCCATCAGCAGCCACGGCGACGCCCCACGGTTCGTTGAACTGCCCTGGCCCCACACCGAACTCACCCCACGTCGCCAACACCTCACCCTGCGAAGTGACGTGCCAGATGCGGTGATTGGTCGTATCTGCCGCGTAAAGTGTCCCGTCAGCGGCAACGGCAATGCCACGCACGGCGGCCTCCGGCAACTTCGCCAACCCTACCAGCGGGAGCGTGCGCATGCCGGCGGTGTATGGATCGGGGATCTGCGTCGCCTGCGGGCGCACGGTTTGCAGTACCTGTGCGCCCATCTCGTCGAGGCGATAGCCCCATACTTCCTGGGCCAAATCGCGCCGCACGTAAAGGCGAAATTCCTCGCGGTAGGGCCACGTCTGCAAGGTGAAGGGCGCCGTCGGATTTTTGGCCTGAGCATAGCGGGTGTAATCGCGTTGCCAGATAATGTCCCACAGCGCCGCGCGCATAGTTGGGTTTGTCAATACGTCCCGAATGCGCTGCGCGTTCAAACCGAAGTAATCCTGGATCGGCCACCAGAGGTATTTGTAACTGAAATAGAGATAGTCGTTGCCCAAAATCTCTTCGACCACGGTATATTGAGGGGTCCCAGCGATGACGACCGGACACTCGCGCAAGCGGGTCGCATCCGGGGACGCGCCGTAAAAGTAGTTGTTGGGATAATCGACCATGTACCACGTCAACGGCCACGAGCCGCCCTCGCCATAGGCCACCTTGACGTCATACGGCGATCCCGTCACCCGCCAGGAAACATCCTGCACTTGTTTCAACGCCACTTTGATGTCGGGCGTGCCGTGGGCGTAGACCATCATCTCCGTCGCCAAATCGTAAGTGACGAAGTTCAGCCGCACCATGTCGCGGGCAGTGAATAAGGCGAGGAAGGCCGCCAGCAGCAGTCCCATCACCCGCGCGACCCAACCGAAGCTGAAACGGGCAGAAATCCAGACGAACAGCCCGCCAAAGGCCAGCACGCCAAGCAAGCCGCCGATGAGTTTGCCGAACGGTTCCAACTGCACCAGCGATGGTCCGGCGCTCGTCACACCCGTTTGCATAGCCGCGCGCAAATCCACCGTCGCGCGGCTGAAGACAAACAAAGCCGCCATCGCGAGCGACACCGAAATTGGTATCAGCCAGCCATGTTCGCGCACAAACTGGCGCCAATCCACGCCAGCGATGAGCTTGCCCAAAGCCCACGCCGCCAGAAAGACGCTCGGCAGCACAATGTGTACCACCA
This sequence comes from Chloroflexota bacterium, assembly GCA_022707725.1. GTDB lineage: Bacteria > Chloroflexota > Anaerolineae > B4-G1 > SLSP01 > DSWT01. The sequence goes on from JAKJAB010000342.1 coordinate 1,643, forward strand.
ACCAGGGCATCTTTTCGCCGGCGTAACTGTATCCCGCCCAAGAGAGCAGCGTCCAGCCAAGCAAGAACAAAGGGAAGAGATAGTCAAGATCCAGTGCGAGGACATCTTCAGCGGTAGGCGACTGCTCACGGGGGCCGAAGGCCTTTCGAACAAAGTGGACCACCGCCCCCACCCCGCCTACGGCAGAGAAGAGCAACGCCAGATACTCGTACAGCGGCGCGAGCAGGAAGTAGTAATACATCGGCTGATTGCCACGTTTGACGCCTTGCTGCGCCAGCCAATAGGACAGCCCCCCCACCAGACCGGTCAAAGCGCCGTATCCCCAGGTGAAGATGGTGGTGTACAGCACGAAGAAAATGGCGTAGTGGATTAGAGCAATAACAGGCCAGCGTTCAATGTTCCACCAGAGGCCCAACGCGAGAGAACCGAGCAGGGTCAGGGCAACGATGCTCACAATTCCCCACATCACCGGCGGAGGTATCTGCGAAAGATTGCCGCTCATCACGGCATTGTACACCACGCCCATATCCAGTCCGGCGACGAATTTGATGAGAAAAGCCGAGCCGAGGGGCAGCGTCAACGTGCCGATCACCATCAACACATCGAAGAGGCGAATATGGCGCATCTTGGTTTCACCGACACCGTAGTAACAGATCACGATCACACCCAACACCATCAGAAATGCCAGCCCGGCGGCCAATCTGCCCCACACTGGCACGGCGATGTTCGCCATGCGGGTGTTGCCGGCCTCATCGAGAGATTGCTCGCTCACCTGCGCTTGCGTGAAGGAGAACACAAACACGCCGCCCATCACCAATGCGATGACAAGAACGATCACAAAAACCTTGAACAGTTCCGGGCGCTGCCAGCGGGTGGTGAAGACCTGCCACGCGAACGGCAGAAACAGCAGAGCACCGAAGATGGCAATGTAGATGTACGACGCCTCTTTAGTCGCGTGCATCAGGGAAAACCAGGCAGCCATCCAGTAAAGCCAACGCGGATGGCCCTCATCGAGGTATTTAAGAATCCCCCATAGGAGCATGACAGCCGTCAGCATGAGCGAGGCGTCATGGCGAATGTAACGCGAGTAGTAGGAAATCGAAGGAGAAAGGAGCAGCAACAAGGATGTGGCGAGTGCGCCATAGCGTCCCAACCACTTGCGGAACAGCAGCGGCGCCATCACCAGCACGATTCCGGTCAACGCCGGGTAGATGCGCGAGGTGAAGTCGTTGGCGCCAAAGAGGAAATAGATGAAGGCGGTGACTTCGAACAGCAGTGGACCGTGCATCATCGGATTGTGCTGGAAGCCCTGTCCCTTGTAGAGGTTCCACGAGAATTTGGTGTGGATGCTCTCATCGTGGCTGATAGCGCGGTCGCCGAGTATGTAAAAACGGCTGCAGAGCGCCGCAATCAGAATCAAGATGTAGAGTGCGATTTCCCAGCGTCTCAGACGTTCACCGAACATACAAGCCCCCTGGTCAGTCATCCTTGCGAAGATGGACTAACTTAGGAAACCCTCGCAAGGGTTTATCATCAAATCAACGGACGCATTGTAGCACGCTTGCACGGGATAACAATGCAAGATACTCCCGCACGATCAGTTCCGGCTCACACTCACGCCCAGGTTGTCGGCGTGGTCGCTGATGCGCTCCAGATTGCGCAGCCACTCGACGAAGAGCACGCCCGCTTCGGGGGTGCAGGCGCCCTCTTCCAGACGTTGGATATGCCTCTGTCGCGCGTCCAGGTAGAGATGGTCGAACTCCTCCTCCAAATCGCAGGCCTGGTGCGCCTTGTCCCGGTCGCGATCGCGCAATGCATCCAGAGCATAGGTGTAGGTCCTGAGGGCGTGCTTGCCCAAGCAATCAATGTCTGCCAATGCTTGTGGAGTGAAAGCTATTTGGCGATCGATACGCTCCTGCGCGGCTTCCGCCATATCTTCTGTCAGATCGCCGACCCGTTCGATATCGGTAATGAGACTCTTAATTTGAAAACAATGCCGCTGTTGTCTCACGCTGAGGTTTCCTTGGAGTAAGCTATTGATAAATCCATCCAGCGCCTTGCACACCGGATCGACAAATCCGTCTTCGTGCTCCAATATCCATTGGATGGCTTCTACGTCCTGCTCGAGCATGGCGCGACGGCTGCACTCCAGCATTTGCGCCGTCACCTCGCCGAGCCGATGCAATTCGCGAAACGCCTCCTGAAGCGCGACCTGTGGGATACGAAACTGGCGCACGTCGATGTAGGCCGTCAGTTGAGACCGCGCCTTCTTTTCCTCTTCCGGGACCAATCGTTTCGCGAGCCATCCAATTTGCTTGATAAAAGGGAAAAGCGCCACGCTGACCGCAATGTTGAAGATTGTATGGGCATTAGCAATCTGGCGCGGCAACAAAGTGGATGTGTGACTGATCAGTTGCGTGAATGGGGTGATGAAAGGCAAAAATAGGAGCACCCCAACGACGTTGATCAAAATCTGCGCGATGGAAGCGCGCCGCGTTGAACGTGACAGACGCAAAGAGGCAATCAAACCCATCACACAGGAACCGATATTGGCGCCGAAAAGCAAGGCGATGGCCCCACGCAGTTCTATCGAGCCGCTGATGCC
>JAKJAB010000343.1:0-248 GCA_022707725.1 Chloroflexota bacterium
GCAAGACCCCGACGTCCCCCCACAAGAGACTTTCGCCCTGATGGAAAAACCGTGCTACTTCAACACCGGTTGCTGCTGCTACGCCGACGGCGACGTCACCGGCATCGAGATCGTTGAGGGCAAAATCCGCCTCGTCCGCTGGCCGGACAAGGCTCACAGGCCTCGACCCTATATCCTCGCAGAGGCCGACCTCCGCGAGGTTTTGTCCACCTGTTAAGGTGAGGTTGCAAAACCACGCTTTCACTATA
>JAKJAB010000343.1:258-519 GCA_022707725.1 Chloroflexota bacterium
TGCGGAATACAAGTTAAAGATACACCTCGCCGAGACCCGGCTCGATACTTTCGGCTTTTGACTTTGGACTGATATCACATGGAGGAAATAACTATGGAGCTACCTTTCACCTTAACGCCACAACGCCTGCTAGGCGCGCTATCCAGTGAGGACACTGCCATCCCTCTGGCAGGAGCCACGTGGTACACTGCCCGCGAAAACGGCGACGGACTGACCTACACCTTTCCCAAAGGCGCGCTGGCCGGTGCGCGTTACGTCACT
>JAKJAB010000343.1:609-3913 GCA_022707725.1 Chloroflexota bacterium
GCCTGATCACGGAATGTGCAGCACGGTTGCGCGTCCCCCTGGAAGCCGTCAACCAGAATCGCTGGCGTTACGAGCGCGAAGGCGCGTGGCTCAAACCGCTCTGCGGCGGGCAGCGCGTGGACTTGCGCAAGGTGGATCGGATGAAACTCACGGTGCTGCGCAAAGGGCCGCACCCCGCGCGCTTCTGCCTCACGCCGATCGTCGCCACTGCCGAGGAACCACCCAGGCTTGATTCGCCAACTCTTCCCAAAGGCAAGCTGCTGGATGAACTGGGACAAAGCACGCTTCACGAGTGGCCGGCCAAAACCCGCAGCGAGGAAGAATTGATCGCCCGCCTGCGCGCCCAACGCGACGCCGCGCCCGCACACACCCTACCGGGAGGTTTTTCCAAATGGGGCGGATGGTTGGGGAAACGCTTCTCTGCCACGGGCTTCTTCCGCACGCACTACGACCACAAACGCTGGTGGCTCGTCGATCCCGACGGCTACGCCTTCTGGTCCTCCGGACTGGATTGTGTGGGCTTCGGCATCGATACAGCTTACGATGGCCTGGAAACCGCGCTCACCTGGCTGCCTGACGCTGATGGCCCCTACGCACAGGCGTACCACACGCGCGGCGAGATAAACGCCTTCGACTATCTCAAAGCCAACTTCATCCGTGCTTTTGGGCCGGAGGCGGCCTACGACAACTGGAGCACCATCACGTTGGGACTGCTGCGCCAGTTCGGCTTCAACACCGTCGCCAACTGGTCAGATTGGCGCATCGCGCGCGACGCGCAGGCGCCTTACGTGCGACCGCTGGACAGCCGCGTGCTTTCCGTTCCCACGGTCTACCGCGATTTCCCGGATGTCTTCCATCCCAACTGCGAACAAGCTAAAGCGGCGTTTGCCGAGCAACTGCGCGAGACCCGCGATGACCCCGCCTTCATCGGTTACTTTCTGATGAACGAGCCGAACTGGGGCTTCGCATTGGAGACACCTGCCGCCGGGATGTTGTTCAACACCCGCAAATGCTACACACGCCAAGCGCTCAGCATCTTCCTGCGTGGGCGCTATGGCGACGAAGAGCGGTTATCGGAAGCCTGGGAAACTGGCACAACGTTTGCCGAATTGGCCGAAGGCGAATGGAACACCCCCCTCACCGAGCGCGCACAAGCCGACCTGGCGGACTTTAGCGCCATCATGGTAGAGCGTTATTTTGGCGGTCTGAGCGAGGCATGCCGCAAGGTGGATCCGAACCACCTGAACCTGGGCATCCGTTATTACACCATCCCGCCTGCGTGGGCCATCAAAGGGATGCGCAGCTTCGACGTTTTCAGTATGAACTGTTACCGTACGCGCGTACCGGCCGAGGAGATGGCGCAGATCAGCACCATGCTAAATATGCCCATTATGATCGGCGAATGGCACTTCGGTGCGCTGGATGTGGGATTGCCGGCCAGCGGCATCGGGCACGTCCCCACCCAGGCGGATCGGGGTAAGGCATACCGTTTCTATTTGGAAGATGCAGCAGCCAAGCCCTGGTGCGTGGGCGTTCACTATTTCACACTGTATGACCAATCCGCGCTGGGCCGTTTCGATGGGGAGAACTACAACATCGGCTTCCTGGACACCTGCAATCGCCCCTACGCGCCGCTGGCCGAGGCCGCCCGCCTCAGCCATGAACGTCTCTATCAGATCACGGCCGGCGAAGTCGCCCCCTACGACGAGGCGCCAGAATATCTGCCGCTGCTGTTTATGTAAGGCGGACAGAAAAGATACCGACAAACAATTACACAGATTTAACGCAGTTGAAACACACTCTTACATCTTAAGATATTGACGAACCTGGAATTCTGTGAGAAGATAGAGTTGCTTCTGCTGAAAAAGCTTAAGACGATGATAAACCGTGCTATGGAAGGAGGTTGAAGGACAAAAAAGACCTGGGGCAGTATTGGTTTTCTCATACTGCCCGCAAAATCCCCAAGAAACGACGCTAGAGGCCAGTCCCCTTGATCGCTGACTAAACGTGTGCATAAATGGTTTCACTTGAAAGGAGGCGTTCTATGCGCAAAGTAGTTCCTGTTTTGTTGCTCGTTTTAGGGCTTTTGTTGATGTCCAGCCTGCCGGTGTACGCTCAGCCGAAAACAGATGGCATCATCGTCAACCACGTGGTCAAGGCGGGTGAGACGATCTACTGCATCGCGCGCGCTTACAAGGTCAGCCCGGCGGCGATCATCAAGACCAATCTAGTCCCCGCGCCCAACTGGATTTATCCGGGCCAGGTGCTTGCTATTCCCAATGTACCCGCACTCTTGCCGGCCGGTCACACCTGCGCGCGCCAGGATTCACCCACCCCACCACCGCCGCCAGCGTGCACCTGCGCGCAATACCACACCGTCGTGACAGGCGACAACCTCTACCGGATTTCGCTCAAGTACAAGATCAATATGTGGCGCATTGCCGAGTGCAATAAGATTCACAACCTGAATTACATTCGCATCGGCGACGTACTGTGTATCCCTGACAAATAACCCCTACGTCTGAACAGGTGCAACGCGCTTGCAAAATGCGTTGCACCTGTGGTTCGATTCCGCCGTACTATGAACCTCTACGGTCTGGATTTCGTCTCGCTCGAAGAGCAATTTACCACGTGGGGTGTCGTCCCTGCGCACACACGGACGGTGTGGAAGTGGTTGTACCGCCAGTATCCTGTCGACTTTACCAACATGCCGGACACACTGCCGCAAGCCCTGCAAGCACGCCTCACGACCGAGACAACCCTCGAACTCCCCACAGTGGTAGACTCACAAGTCGCCGCCGATGGGGCGGCGCGCAAAGACCTGCTGCAATTAGCAGATGGTGAGCGCATCGAGGTCGTCATCATGCGTTATCGGCACCGGCACAGCGCGTGCATCTCCACACAGGTGGGCTGCGCCTGCGACTGTCGCTTCTGCGCCACCGGGCAAATGGGCTTCGTGCGGCAACTCACCGCCGCCGAGATCGTCGCGCAGATCGTCCATGCGCAGCGAACGTTGGCGGCGAGCGACCAAACGCTTACCAACTTCGTGCTGATGGGGATGGGCGAACCGCTGCTGAACTACGACAACACCCTCGACGCTCTACGCCGCGTGTGCGATCCACGCGGCATGGGCTTTGTCGAACGGCGGATCACGCTGAGCACGGTGGGTATCGTACCGGGGATATTGCGGCTGGCCGCAGAATCACTGCGCATCAACCTGGCGGTCTCACTGCACGCCGCCACCGATGCCGTCCGCGGCACAATCTTGCCGATCAACCGACGCTATCCGCTGAATGAGCTGTGC
>JAKJAB010000343.1:3923-4236 GCA_022707725.1 Chloroflexota bacterium
TACACCGAAGCCACGCAGCGCCGCGTGATGTTGGAATGGGTGATGATCGATGGCATCAACGACACCCGAGAACAGGCCGAAGCGCTGGTCGCGCGCTTCGATGGTATCTCCGTTCACGTCAACCTGATCCAATTGAATCCCACGCCGGAATTCGACGCGCAACCCTCGACGCCGGAAGCCGTAGACGCCTTCAGCGCCATCCTTGATCAAGCCGGCATCCCCCACACTATGCGCCAGCGCCGCGGCGCGCCGATTGCGGCGGCCTGCGGGCAACTGCAGCGGCGCTCCCTACTGGAAGAACACGTCTAGTCTC
>JAKJAB010000344.1 GCA_022707725.1 Chloroflexota bacterium
GATCTCACCGTTATCTTTGACGGCTCCCATTTTGACATTCTCGATCAGCCGCTTCTCGCGCAGCGCGCGGACGCTAGCAAACTCGTCGCCCGACATAGGCGAACCATCGAGCCGGATGATATGCCATTCCGGCCCGTCGATGGTGCGCTCGCCATGCTTATGCAACGGCAAGCCAAGCAAGCGTTCAGAGGCCCGGTTGGCTTCCAGGATACGCCCATACTCATCGGTGATCGTAATCCCCAAGGGGAACGATTCAAACAACACGCGATACTTCTCCAGGCTGACACGCAGTGCTTCTTCGGTTCGGCGCTGCTCGATTAACTGCCACACCCCTTCCATCAACAGGGTCAGTTGGCGGACATCCGTGTCGTCATAATCGTGTGGTTTGTTCGCTACACCGGTCACAATCACGATATGATCGCCGGAGAAAATCGGGACATTCACGAGGCGGCGCATGTCGACGTGGCCTTCAGGATAGCCTTTCTTCCAGGGATCAGGCGCAGTGTAATCGTTGATGACAATGGAACGGCGTTGGCGGACAGCTTCGCCACACAAGCCCATCGTTTCCAGTGGGTAGACCAACGGTTTGTCGGTTATCGCACACTCATCCATAACCGTTTTTGACCAGGCTTGCACCGTGAGGACAGTTTCGTCTTCGTTCGTAAACGCCAGGTAGCCATATTCGCTGCGGGTCAGGCGCACCGCCGCTTCCAACGCGAAGTCCATAATGGCCTCAGATGAGGCCGCGCGCATCTGATTCAGGTGAAGCAAGGTTTCCATCCGCTCTGCGTTAAGCCGCAATGCTTCTCGGCCGCGCGTTCGCCCCGTCACATCGCGGTACAACCACAAATGGCCGTGACGCGCCTCGCCCAACGTGATCGGCACGTAATCGCGTTCCCACACGCGCCCATCGACCAGGGTCAAGGTTTCGTTATGCGTTGCCTTCTGAGCCGCCAGACGCGTCGCGATACCCTGCACAAAGCCCTCAGGGTCGCTAAACAAGGATTTCGATATCTCGGCAGCGGTAGCGCCGCTTGCACCGATAAATGCCTCAGGGGAAGGGATACCAAACAGGTCGCAGAATGCCTGATTGGCGTACAACACATGGCGAGACTCGTTTACAAATAACACGCCCTGCTGAAGATTCTCCATCAACGCAGTGAGTTGAGCCACATTCTCGCGGAGCGCCTGCTCAGCCTGCACATGCGGGGTGACGTCTACGAACATAGCCGCCATGGTATTCGGTCCAGTTTGAAAGGCATACACCTGGAAAGCGCCGGTGATTCTCTCGTCCGTATAAGAGAGCTGATCCGTGCTCCAGGAAATGCCGGTGGCGGCAGCTCGACGATATCGATCCGGCACCTCACTCTTAGCCAGGTATGGGAATGCTTCTTCGATGGTTTTTCCGATAAACTGCGCGTTGTCTACACCGAGGATGCGGTCGGCAGCAGGATTGGCACCGGCAAAAACCAGACGGCCATCGGGGTGCAGGTCGTAGAGATGGATGCCCACCGGCACGTGCTCCACCAAATCGTCGAGCCAGTCCTCCAAATTCTGTGCAGCTAGAATCCGCGCCGCTTCCAGATCGGCAACACGCTGACGCAACGTCTGCACCTCGGCCAGCAACGACTCGCGGGTTCTGTCCTCATCGCTCATAATGCGCCTCCTGATCCTATGCGCCCTTGCGGTCAGAGAGTACGGTCCCAATGTACCAACACAGATTGTATCCCTATGATAGTCCAGTGTGATATTTTGTCGAGAAAGCCCAATCCTTCGCCCATAGCGCCCTCGACAAACTGTTATACAATCATCATGTTCGATCCATTGACAATACCTATGACAGAAAAAGCAACCATAACCCATCTCCACGTCCATTCCTAGTATACGCTTCTGGGAGGGACGGCGTCCGTTGCGGACCTGGCAGCCCGTGCGGTAGCCGATGGATTCAGCCACCTCACACTCACAGACACCAACGCGCTCTACGGTGCGGTAGCGTTCACGCGCGCATGCCAGGCCGCCGGCATCCAACCTGTATTGAGGATGACGGTATCTGTCGCCTGGCCCGCCGACTTGCAGCCGCCGGACACCCGCGACACCCCTGGGCTGCTGGTACTCTTGGCGAACGGTCCGGCAGGCTACCGCTCTCTGTGCCGCCTGACCTCGCTGCTGCAAAGCCACGCCGACCGCGAAGCGCGTCTGGCGCGCGGCCTGAGTTGGGACGACCTGCGCGCCCATCGCGCGGGCCTGCTCTGCCTGAGCGGGGGACGGCGCGGCTGGATCGAACGCTGTGTGCGCACCGGCGACCTTCAAACCGCGCGGCGGCTTGCCGGGCGGCTGGCGGGCATCTACGAAGAGCAGACCTTCCTCAGTCTGGAATTGCATACGGCTGACGATATACCAGTCGCTCAAGAGATTACCGCGATTGGGCAATTCCTGGGGATACCACCGGCTGCCGTCCAGCCGGTGTACTGTCTTGCCCCGGAGGACGCGCCCCGCTTGCGCCTGCTGGCGGCCATCGACCATAATTGTCCCCTGGATGCCGTCCCGGCGGCGTTGCCGGACAATGGCGATTCCCGCATCGACTTGCACTGGCTCTCCCCGGCAGAGATGACCGTGCGCTTCGCGGCCTTTCCCGACACCCTGGCGTGGACGGGTGAAATCGCCCAACGCTGCACCCCGGCCTTGCCCGGCGGCGCGCCCCTCTGGCCGACGCTCGACCTGCCCGACAGCCAAACTCCGGCAGAAGCTATCGTCACACAAGCCAACGCCGGGTTGGCCACGCGGTACGGCCCCACCCCCATCCCGCCATCCAAACCCGCCTGGCGCGGGAACTTGACACCATCAACCGCTACGGCTACGCCCCGCTGTTCATCGCTCCCTTCAGCGATCCGTTACAACGTAAAGTCCTGCGCGCGGCCTACGAGATCGTGGGACAGCCGCACCACCTGAGCGTCCATCCCGGCGGCGTGGTCATCACGCCCGGCCCGCTGACCGACATTTTGCCGGTGCAATGGTCGCCCAAACGCTTCGTCATCACCCAATTCGACCATCAAGACGTGGAGGCGCTAGGACTGCCCAAGCTCGACCTGTTGGGCATCCGCGCGCTCACCGTGCTGGCCGACGCCGCCGATCTGATACGCCGCGGTCACGACCCCGCCTTCCAACTCACCGCCATCCCCCGGGGGATGCGGCGACCGGTGCACTGTTCGCCCGCGGCGACACGGTCAGCGTGTTCCAGTACGAATCGGAGGGCGCGCGGCGCACGCTGCGGCAACTCAACGCGCGGACGGTGCAAGATCTGGCGGTCGCCAACGCGTTCTTCAAGCCTGGCCCGGCGACCGGCGGCCTGGCGGACGCCTTCGTGCAGCGCTATCGCGGCGCAGCGCCGGTGCGCTTTCTGCATCCGGCCCTGGAACCGATCCTCGCCCCGATGATGGGCGTGCTACTCTTCCAGGAACAAATCCTGCGGGTGGCCGTAGAAGTCGCCGGCCTGAGTTGGGAACAGGCCGGTTATCTGCGGCGCGGCATGAGCAAGATGGATGCCGCCGAAATGGCACCCCTCCAGCAGGCGTTCGAGCAGGGCTGCCAGCGCCAGCCCCCGGACGGACCAGGCTTCACCCCGCAGCAGGCGCATCAGTTGTGGGAACAGGTGGCCGTCTTCTCCGGGTACGGCTTCAATCAAGGTCACGCCACCGCCTATGCCGACGTGAGCTACCGTTCGGCGTAGGCGGTGGCGTGGCCTTGCAGGATAAGGAGATCGATCACCTGATCCGTTGCGGGGCGCTGGATAGCCTGGGCGAGCATCGCGCGGCGCTGCTGGCCGCGACTGCCCTGGCGCGCCGGGCCGGGAGCGCGCAAGCGCGCCGGTTTGTTCTGGCTTTTCCTGGCCTTCTACTGCGTGGCCACGAGTGCGGTCGTCCAGCCCACGAACGGCAAACAGATCACGGTGCTCGTCATCCTGTTTGCGCTGATCGGTCATTTATCCCTGGGGCTGCTGCTCTCCTTTTCTGCCATCTGGTGGCCGCTGCCGATCACAGCCCTGGTGTTGGTCAGCTATTTTTTGCTGCCCGACCTCTTTTACCTGTGGATGGGGGTTCTGGGCGGCGGTGGAATGATCGCCCTGGGCCTGTACATCCGGTATAAGTGGTGAGCCATGGCCGATCTAAACGAAGTCATCCATCAACCGCTGCGCCTGCGCATTATGGCCGCCCTGGTCACGTTGAAAGACGGCGACG
>JAKJAB010000345.1:0-252 GCA_022707725.1 Chloroflexota bacterium
CCGGTGTGATGCGGGGGTCGTTCTTGCCGGCCCAAACCGCGCCGTAGCGTTCGGCGTCGTGAACCATCGAACGGAACTTGATCACAGTAAAGGGGCGGCCCCCTTTGCCCAACCGTTCCTGGCGATAAAAGAGCGGTCCTGGCGAGGTCAGAGCGTTGGCAAGCGCCACGAGCGGGATAAGCGCTCCCAACACCGCCATTCCCACCAAGGCGACCAGCACGTCCGCCGACCGTTTGGCAGCCTGGTACAAAC
>JAKJAB010000345.1:308-4232 GCA_022707725.1 Chloroflexota bacterium
TCGACCGGTAACCGCCCGGTGAGGCGCTCGTAGACGCTGGAAAGGCTGCTCAACCGCAGTCCCAATTCACGACAATCCAGCAAGACTTCCTGCGCCTCCTGGGGAAACCCGCATCCTTCTTCAAGATTAAGGATGATTTCGTCCACCCCGTACTGGCGGGCAAGACGCACGAGGTTTTGGGTTTCGCCCAGCACGGGGAGGTCGCCGCTGGCCTCGGGGCGCAATTGATCGACCACGCAGCCGACGATCTCGTATCCGGCGCCGCAAAACGGGTTGGCGTCGTCGCTTGCGCCCGTTTGGTGGAGCATCTGTTTCAACATAGCAACCGGCGCGTTATCGCCCACCACGATCGCCAGTTGGCGGAAGGCCGTGTGTCCCAGCACAGCCGCGTAGAAAACGCGCCACACGGTCAGCAGGATGGTTGTCAACGCCACCAGGCCGAACGCATAGGTGCGCCGGAGCACCGGCGGAGACAGCACGGGAATTGCCAGTAAAAGCAACGTCGTTATCAGAGCCGCGCTGATGACGCTGCCCAGGACGCGAAAAGTGCTCGCTGAACGCGCCAGGTTGTAAACGTCCAGCACCGTACCCATTCCCAACCACAGGACGGTGATCGTGGCGAACCATTTCAGGTTGCCCAACGAGAAAATTTCTGCTGGCGTCATGCCGTTCCACAGCGCTACCGTAGTCAGCAACGTCCCGTTCACAATCAGCAGGTCTACCAGCCAGAGCAACAGTTTGCGGTCTTTTGCCGTGAGTCGCCAACCTCTCCTCGGCGCATTGTGGGCTGTGGTCTTTTTCGTGTCCGGTTGTGTCCACGTCTCTTCGGGAGTCATCTCTTTCTCTCGTCGCAGTGGCATATTGACTACACCCTGGCGGCAGCGCCGGCTCGGGTCTCCGCCAGGCGCGTATAAATCTGCGTCAGAGTGGCTTCCTGTTCTTTCTGGTGAACCTCGTACCAGGCCCGCCCGGCCGCTCCCATCCGTGACAGCCTCACGGGATCGTCCAGCACTCGATCGAGACAGCGCGCCAGGGCCGCAGGGTGGTCCGGCTCGACGATAAAGCCCGTTTCGCCCTCCCGCACGTATTCAGGCAGCGCGCCCGTGCGGGTGACAATCACCGGTTTGCGGAAATAGTAGGCAGCGGCGATGATCGCCGACTGCGAAGCGTCGATGTAGGGCAGCACCACCAATCCGCAACGGCAAAAGAGGTCCATCGCCTCTTCGTCGTTGATCTGGCGGTTATGGATTTCCAATCGGGCCGGCAGCGATCCGCCCCAATACTGCGACAAATCCCCCAAACCAGCAATGACGACCCGGCCGGGAAAAGATTTGTCCGACTTCATCATTGCACAAGCCGAGATAAGGTATTGGAGGCCCTTATGAGGTTTGAAACGGCCAAAGAAGAGCGCCCACGGTTGATATTCGACAGAAGCCGCGAGATCCGAAGGCCCCTTTAGCCAACTGGCGCCGACGAAAAGGTGCAGCAAAGGCGTCGAACTCACCCGCTCGGGCGAGACGCCTATTTCCAGGAGGCGTTTCACGAAGGTTTGCCCGTGAACGAGGATGTGGTCGGCAGTGCAGATAACTCGCCGGTTCCACAGACGGATTAGCGACCCGTAGCTACTCCCCCATGGCGCATCCACAGTATGGAGAGTATGCATGACGGGTAGACCATGCGCCTTTAGCCGGCGCATCAACGACAGGTTCCAGGCGTGCGGCCCGCTGAAATGAACCAGGTCGGGGTCGATATCCAGAATCGTGTTCCGGGTTTTGCGCAGCCCAACAAATTTCAAGCCTTCCAGGGGAGATTCCGTCCTTACTGTGTCGACCGGCATATGCACTGTGACAGTCGGGATGTAGCGGTCCAGCGGGGCATAAGACGACGTCACCAGATGCACGTCGTGGCCGGCTTGGGCCATACGATTGGCGAGATCGGCGGTGTACTGATGCATCTCGAAGGTTGAAGAAAGTAAGGTATAGCAAATTCGCATGGTGATGACTCCCGGATGATTTCCTTTATTCCTCACATCGCGCGCAACTCGGCCAGCAGCCGGCGGTATGTTCGCGCACGACCGGCAAGCCCAGGCTTCAATTTAGCGGCCAGGGCTACAGTGATAAATCGCGGCCAATAAGCCAACCAGAGCAGTCTCTTGAAATGCTCTGCGCGTCGTGAGCCGCCAAATTTCCGGTGAAACTGCGCCTTGCTGCGATAGAGTTGGATATACATCTCCTCGGCCGCCTGTCGTGAGCTGGCTTCGCCGTAGTGCTTCACCTTTGCCTCAGGTACCCACCAGAGCGTCCAGCCCGCCTCCAACAAGCGGTGACAAAGGTCCATTTCCTCGGTATACATAAAGTATTGATCGTCCAGCAGCCCGACCTGATTCAGCGCTTCGCGTCTGAGCATGAAACACGCGCCTTTGATCACTTCTACCTGACGCGGCGTCGATTGATCCCAACGCGTCTGGGCATAGGTCGCTCTGGGCCAAATCCGATCCAGGAACATCAGCCGCCAGAACTCTCGCTCCGGTGTCAACATTGGATGGCACGATGGTTGCAGCGTTCCATCTGCATTGAGGAGCACAGGGCCACATCCGGCAGCTTGAGGATACGCCTCCATAAACTCGCCCATCGCTGCGAGAGCGCCGGGGAGAACTTCGGTATCGCTGTTGAGCAAAACGACGTAACGGCCTGTGCTCTGCGGTATGGCCTGATTGTTGGCTCGCGCGAAGCCAACGTTCTGCACATTCTCGATCAAGTGAACGTGCGGAAAGTGCTTATGAACCATTTGCGGACTGCCATCGGTAGAAGCATTGTCAATGACAAACGTCTCGACACTAAATCGCTCCTCGTTGATGGTGCATGCTTCCACGGATTGCAAACATTGCGTGAGAAGGTCACGGGTATTCCAGCTAACGATGATGATACTTATGTCCATGATCCCCGACTTTATCGCCTGCTTTTGATGATTGTCTAATACGCTCTTACGATCACCGGTAGATAGATGTGATATGGGTTGGCAATGACGGCCGCGACGGCGGTGCTTGCGCCCCCCTCCTGGTCGGTAAGTGCGGCCACGTTCGTCAAAAGCACGCGACTGGTCGTGTTCACGCTGACCGTATATGTGATGACGACTGGTTGGTCCGCAACAGTGCTCCCCGTCCAGGTGAGCTGGCGTTGACTCTGGTTATAGATCGGAAAGACTTCGGTTCCAGACACCTGTACATCATCTAACCAGTCCAGGCCACTTGGCAGCGTATCCGTCATTACGAGCGTAGCTCCGGCGCCGCGCAGCTTGAGCACATAAGTAACGTCATCGCCATAATTAGCGCCAGACCGATCGGCCTTTTTCTCCAACTGCGCTGTCAAGTCTCCCCAAGTAACCGTGAGTGTTGGTCGCCCCGCACTATCGTTGTCAGAGCTGTAAAAGTATTTCCCACTGTTCATAGACCAATTGGGCGAGTAAAGCGCTAGGCGCAGCGGTTCACCAGCACCATAGGCCTCAGCCACAGCCCTACTCACGTCCCAATGCCTGGGGATGCCAGGCCAGGGCGGTGTTTCGTCCAGCGGATCAACCCAGGTTGCCGCGACGTAGTCTCCTGCCAACGGCGCGTTATTCCACGTGATTGTGTTCTCTGCCCAATCCTCGCGAATCGTGAACACCTGGATAAAAGAGGGCTGGGGACCCGGCGTCCATCCTACGCCCGCATTGCCAAACTGGTAGAGAGTCAGCGTCGCCGAAAGCACCACTTTGCCCGACGGCAAACTGTACAAGGGGAACGTCACATAAGGCCGCGAGTCGCAAGGCCAATCCATTTGCTGTTCCGTGCGTTGGACGTTGAGAAAAGGCGTCCCGGCGTAGTTGAGTTCCCCCCAGTTCGAGAAGTAGTCGGGGGCGGCGGCAGCACCACAGAGATTGCTCCCT
>JAKJAB010000346.1 GCA_022707725.1 Chloroflexota bacterium
CGGAGCGTTTTCTTCCACCGGTAGAAGTGGACGCCGCGCCGTGGGATGCGCCCGTCGAATGGCGCTACGAGCTTCGCAACATCGTGGATGATCCGGTAGGACAGGCGCAGTGCAGCTTGATGCCAGAGACGGACGAAATCGAATTGCTCTGCCACTCGCAGCATCGCGCCTACGATGTGGATACGGGCCACGGGCGCTACGTCGGCAGCGACGGAGAGATTGTGGCGCGCGGGCGCTGGCGGCGGGCCAATGGCACACCCCTGCAAGCGGAAACTGTGCATGCCTTCCAGGGGCAAAGCCGCACGGCATGGGCGTTCGACGGCGTTCAATTTGCCGTCACCCGGCAGGATAACGATCAACCGGAGCAATCTTTCGCTTTGGCGCTTGAGAGTGACAGCGCAAAGCCCTCTTTTGTTCTAGCCGAGCCTCTATGGCCCTGGACACTGCTGGCATTGCCGTTTGCCGACGATTATGCTGCCGCCGCGCACCTTTTCACTCCCTATACCTGGCGCCAGGCGACGAGCGACAGCGGGCCGCAGATGGAACTCGTTCTGGTGACCGCAAGCAGCCCCGAAACGGTGACCACGCCGGCCGGGATATTTCGGGCATGGAAAGTGCAAGCCGGCGACGTAAAGACCGCGTGGTATACGGTGGATGCGCCTTATACGTTGGTCAAATACTTCGACGGTATGGAAACGTGGCTTTTGGAGGACTTCTGAACCTGCAACTCTCAACTTTTCTCAAGGAGGTGTTATGAAAACAGCTTTGTATGTGCTACCGGTGTTGGCGATAACGGTTTTCTTTCTCATTCGCGCGGAATTCCGCAAGACGCAGCGCCAGATTTACGTGATCAAGCCATTGGCGACGCTGTTGGTGATCGCGGTGGCGCTGTTGTCGTTCCACGAGGCGCGGGTGAACCTGACGTACGCGGTCGGCGCGCTGATCGGCCTGGCGTTGTCGTTTGGCGGGGACATCGCGTTGATGTTCCAGGCGAATCGCAAAGCCTTTATGATCGGCCTGGTGCTCTTTTTGCTGGCGCACGTCGCTTACGCGGTGACGTTTACGCTGCTGTTGGGGAGCCTGGGCGCAATCGTTTGGCTCGCGGCGTTGGTACTGGTGGCGCTCGGCGTGGGCATCTATCTCGTGTTCCGTAGCGGCCTGGGGACGATGAAGGTTCCGGTCATCGTTTATATCGTCGTCATCTCGGTGATGGTGAATCAAGCGGCGGCGACGTTCGACAGCAGTGCGTTCAGCGCCGGGCAGGCATGGATGATTGCGATTGGCGCAGTGCTGTTTTACGTTTCCGACGTGATTCTGGCGGCCAACCGGTTCTGGAAACCGTTTCAATACAATCGCATCAGCCTGGCTTTTTACTATGCTGGACAGTTCTTGATCGCGCTGGCGGCGAGTTACTTCGTGTAGCAATGCGAGTGTACGGTATGGAGAAAAGGGCTTGAAAAATAATCCGATTTTAAGAGCTGACTTTCCTGATCCTGATGTTATCAGGGTTGACGATACCTACTACATGGTCAGTACCACCATGCACTTTATGCCCGGCGCGGTTATTCTGCGTTCTTTTGACCTGATTAACTGGGAAATATATACCTACGTCTACGATACACTGGATGATACGCCGGCCCAGAAAATGGAAGATGACAAAAGTATCTATGGGCAGGGTATGTGGGCCGCCTCGTTACGTTACCACAATCGGGAGTTTTACGTATGTTTTGTCGCCAACGATACCCATAAAACCTATTTGTATCGAGCCAAAGATGTCAAAGGCCCCTGGGAAAAACAAACGATAGAAGGCTTCTATCACGATTGTTCACTGCTTTTTGATGACGATGGGCGGGTATATATCGTTTACGGCAATATGGAAATCTACCTCACGGAACTAAACGAAGACTTGACCGGACCAAAACCGGGTGGCCTGCATCGTCTGATTGTGCGAGACAAGCCAGGTATCAGATTGGGCTATGAAGGTGCGCATTTCTATAAAATCAACCGCCGGTATTACGTGTTCTTCATTCATTGGTTGTCAGATGGGAGCGGACGAAGAGTGGAAGCATGTTTTAGTGCGGATTCGTTAGAGGGTGAATTTACAGGCAGAGATATTCTAGATGACGATATGGGCTTCTTCAATATGGGCGTGGCGCAGGGCGGCATTGTCGATACTCCTGCCGGAGATTGGTACGCGGTCTTGTTCCAGGATGAGGGAGCGTTAGGCCGGGTGCCGGTTCTGGTACCCGTGTCCTGGGAAAATGACATGCCGGTATTCGGTATTGACGGCAAAGTCCCTCACTCTATAGAAACGCAGAGTACACGCCCCGCTCACATCTATGAGCCTATTGTGGCGAGCGACGAATTCAAATACTTGCCTGATGCACAGGGCAGAATTCACCTTAGCCAGGTATGGCAATGGAACCATACCCCCAATAACGATCTGTGGGCGGTTGATGGGGAAAAGGGATTGCTACAGATTGCTTCGGGTAAACTGAGTGAGAACGTGACGCGCGCCGTCAACGTACTGACGCAACGGACAGTCTGGCCCGCGTGCGAGGCCAGCGTGCTTGTGGATGGCAGCATGTTGAATGATGGCGACTATGCCGGGCTATGCGCTCTGCAGGGACGCTATGGCATGATTGCTATCACGAAAGAGCATGGCAAATACTACCTGGTTATGAAAGGCAAGCCGGGCAAGGCCAACCACGTCATGGGAAAAACGTGTGACCGGACGCCCGGTGAAGAATATGCCAGGATCCCCTGGCCGGAGCCACAGGCGGCCTTGAAAGTGTATATGCGTTTTGATGCTATGACGGACGAAGCGACGTTTTATTACCAGGATCATGCCGAGTGGCAGAAAATCGGCGTAGATCAAAAGTTGTATTTTGGACTCGACCATTTTGTGGGATGCAGATTCGGACTGTTTATGTACTCTACGGAGAAGACAGGCGGGCAAGCTGGGTATAGGCATTTTGTGTATCACGCATCACTGGATACTCTGGAGGATTGATCTGCACAAGATCACGATTGCGGCGGGAGAAATCTCCCTGGAAGCTGAACTGAACGACAGTTCCACGGCGCAGCAGATTTGGGACACGCTGCCTATCACTGGGGCGGCGAACACCTGGGGCGATGAAATCTACTTCGAGATCCCGGTCACGGTGCGGCAGGCGCCCGATGCCCGGCCCGAGGTCGAGGTTGGAGAGTTGGGCTACTGGCCCGTGGGCCGTGCCTTCTGCATCTTCTTCGGGGCGACGCCGGTGAGTACCGACGAACGTCCACGCGCCTACAGCCCGGTCAACGTCATCGGACGGGTGCTGGGCGACGCGACGCAGTTTCGCGCCGTGGCGGGGAATACGCCGGTGCATCTAGCACGCTGTTCATAGAGTCCGTCAATGTACGCTCGGGCCGGTCTCTGGCCGTGCCCACTGACGCCTGATGCCACGGTGGCGCGGTCGGAGACCGGCCACAGCATTCGGGGAACTATAGTTTTGAACAACACTGCACCTGGAGGTTACTACAATGAAAATCCATATCGATCCGAAACAATCTGGACAACCCATTACCCCTTATTGGCGCGTATGCGTCGGCGGCGGGCGGGTGGGGGAGGCCCTGCGCGCCGATTTCCAAAAGCACCTGGAGCTGGTGCAGCGCGAGATGCCTTTTCAATACATCCGTATGCACGGCCTGTTCCACGAAGACATGATGGTCTACCGTGAAGAGAACGGCCAACCCATCGTCAACTGGCAATATGTCGATTTGGTGTACGATCACTGGCTCTCTATCGGCATCCGCCCGTTCGTGGAATTGGGCTTCATGCCCTACGATCTCGCCAGCGGCGAGGAGACCGTCTTCTGGTGGAAGGGCAACATTACCCCGCCGAAGGACTGGGAGCGTTGGGAATGGTTCATCGAGCAGTACGTCCGCCACGTCATCGAGCGCTACGGGCTGGACGAGGTGCGCCAGTGGTACTTTGAGGTGTGGAATGAGCCGGCCCTGACCTTTTTCTGGAAAGACGCCGATTTCGATGCCTACATGGAACTCTACGCGCGCACCGTGCGCACGCTCAAGCGCGTCGACGCCCAACTGCGGGTCGGTGGGCCGTCCAGTCATGGCTTCGGCGACGCTGTGGGCGAACCGCCATGGGGCAAGGAATTCCTGGAAGTGTGCGCCGAACGCGGCCTGCCGATTGATTTCTTCTCTGCGCATCCGTACCCCA
>JAKJAB010000347.1 GCA_022707725.1 Chloroflexota bacterium
GTGGCCCGATGGCAGCGTTAAGTGGCTGCTCGTCCACTTCCAGCCGGATTTGCCGGGCAATCGTGACAAAACACTGACGTTCGAGGTTGACGAAACCTGTCAGGTCGCAGAAGACCTGGCAGGTTTGGTTGTAACTGAAACACCTTCCGGCATTCACGTCGATACTGGCCCGCTGGCGTTCCTCGCGGCGAATGACGGTTTCCTGCCGGTGTGCGATGTGCGGCTTGAAGGCAAATCGCTTTGGGATGCGACGCCGTTCAAAGGTTTCGCGCTGACTTATGATGGGCAGACCGTCGAGACGGCGTCCGGTCCCGTGGAACTGGAAATCGAGGAGGCTGGCCCGCTACGGGCGGTCATTCTCGTCAAGGGGAAGCACCGCAAAGCAGACGGGACGCCATACCTCGACTTCCACGGGCGCATCACGGCCTACGCCGGGAAGCCTTATATCGAAGTCGAACACCAGTTCATCCACGCGGAAGAAACGCCGGAGTTGTCGTTGGAAAGTCTAGCCCTCGCCTTTCGGCCAGAAGTACACGCTGCCTCGCCGCATCTCGCGCTGGGGCAGGGCTACTATCGCACCGCGATCCAGGAATCGGACGACGCGCCGCTGGAAATGGCGATAGATACCGAGACGATCCTCTACCAGGCCAACGAGCACTTCATCGACAGCTTCTACGGCGATTTTTGGGTCGATTGGCGCGACGAAATCGGCGGCGTCATGCTCTCCATCTACCAGGCGCACCAAAATTTCCCCAAGAAGCTTCGCGTAGCGAAAGACGGCATCGTGTGCGGCCTCTATCCCGATGACGCGCCGCCCGCGTCGGTGATCCAGGGGATGGCGAAGACGCACCGCATTCAGTTACACTTCCACGCGCCGGACATGCCGGTTGGTGAAGGGAGCGTGCGCAGCTTGCAATTCCAGTTGCCCGACCGCCCGGCGCTGTCGCGGGAGTGGTTCCGCGCGAACAATCCCTGGCTTGAAACGTTCTTCCCCGAAAAACTGCCCGACCGCTTACTCACGTTCCTCAACCGGATTCACGATGGGCGTCCCAAGGCGTTGGGAATGTTCCATTTCGGCGATGCGCCCGACGCAGGCTACACCAATCAGGGCCGTGGACAGGGGCATACAGTGTTCGTCAACAACGAGTACGACCGCCCACATGCCTGCGCTCTCTACTACGCACTCACCGGACAGCGCCGCGTGCTGGATTCGGCGTTGGTCTCGGCGCGGCACTGGCTCGACGTAGATTTGTGCCATTACAGTCCCGATCCACTGCTGCACGGCGGCCTGAAAATCCACACACGCTATCACGTCACCGGCGGGGTCACACCCTCGCACGAGTGGACGGAAGGGTTGCTCGACTACTACTTTTTCACCGGGCGGCGCGAGGCGCTGGACGCGGCGCGCTCGGTGGCGGAGAACGTCCTGCGCCACATGGAGCGCCCGTCCATGAAGACGCCCGGTGAGACGTCGGTGCGCGAGGGTGGGTGGGCGCTGCGCGCGCTGGTGGGGATGTGGATCGGCGCGGGCGAGGAGCGTTGGCGCGACGAGGCGCGCAAGCTGGCGACGATGTACCTCGACTGGTTCGACCGCTACGGTGCACTGCTGGCCCCGTACACCAGCCACAGTATGCCGCGCGTGCCGTTCATGATCTCCCTCACGGTGAACTCCTTTGCCCGCTACCTGCTCATCGAGCCGGAGGGCGAGCTGGCGGAGCGCGTGAAGACGCTGATCGTCGCCACGGTGGATGACATGCTGGCGCACTGCCTGGGGCCGGATGGCGTGGCCTACTATAAGGAATTGCCATCGTTGCGACGGACTGCGCCTACCTATCACCTGCTGGAAGCGTTGACGCACGCCTATCGCATCACTGGCGACGTGCGTTACCTCAAGATCGCCGCCCGCCAATTTGCGGCGGCGGACCATGAAACGTTCTCGCGCGACCGCCCCAAGTACGCCGACGACAGCGGGGCAGTCATCGACGGCGAGGGTGGGGGCCGTCCCTTCGCGGACAAATACACCTCCCTGCTCCTCTACGCCGGCGCGGCGACGCCGCTAGGGTTGTTGGATTGGTACGAATATCCGTATTAAAGACTGCCAGACTAAAGACTATCTGACTGTGGAGAAGAAAATGCAAACTCGCGTTATCGTCGTTACTGGGGCGAGCACCGGCATCGGCGCGGCCACGGCGGAACTCTTCGCCCGCAAAGGCTGGGCCGTCGTGCTGGCGGCGCGCTCACAGGACAAGTTGGAGAAGTTGGCGGCGAAGATCATCGCTGCCGGAGGCAAGGCGCTGGCGGTTCCTACCGATGTGACCGTCAAGAGCGACATCGACAATCTCGTGCAGATAACGGTCGAGACGTTTGGCCGCATCGACGTTTTGGTCAACAATGCCGGCGTCGGCATCTCCGGGACGTTGGACACGGTCGATCTGGAGAAGTTGAAGTACGTCTTCGAACTAAACGTGTTTGCTGGACTTGCCCTCTTGCAGGCCGTTGCGCCGGTGATGAAGGCGCAGCACGACGGGGTGATCGTCAACGTCTCCTCGATTGTCGAATCGACGCCGGTGATCTATACGGCGGGGTATGGCGCGAGTAAGGCTGCCCTGTCGTACCTTTCGCAGTCAGCCGCGATTGAACTGGCCTCTTACGGGATCGACGTGATCAAATTCGTGCCCGGCAACACGGCGACCGAATTCGAGCACAACAAGATTCCGGCGGGGCAGTTCGTATCGAAGGATGCTATGCTGAAGAAGGTGGGCGCTTTCGCGCCCGTCTCTTCTGAGGCGGCGGCGCAGAGCCTCTGGGATGCGGTCATGAAGCGCCGTCTGGTGACTTACGTGACGGCGCAAGACCGGCTCTTGTGCACGCTGATGCACGTGAGCCCCGTCACGAGCGTCCAATTGTCAAAAGTGGCGATCCAGCGCTACATGCCTCTGGAAGGCGTTCCGGCCAAGACGACGATTGGACAAGACCTGGCGAAAATTGGCGCCCTCGTTGCGGGCGTGGTCGTGCTGTTGGGATCTGTGTTTGGTTGGTTAACGCATCGAAGGCGTCGGGATGCGTAAGTACTTCTATGGAGGCAATATGGCAAAGCTAAATCTTGGTTCACGTTGGGAGTCTGAGTTGACGGTGTACACGGACCCGATCAGCGGGGCGACGGTTCGCCAGTACACGAATTACAAGGGACACAGCAACCATTTCTACTTCACGTACCCCGTTTGGATCGACCAGGGCCGGAAGATCGTCATCATCTCCGACCGCGAGAATCGCACTAATCTTTTCAGCGTCGATCTGGAGAACGGCGCGCTCGTACAGCTCACCGACCTCGATCCGGCGTTGGGCGAACCCGGCGGCCTGAGCAAGAACCCTGTGCGCGAGGAAATCTACTTCACCCAGGCGGGCGTCTTGACGGCGCTCGATCTGGCGACGTTGGCGACGCGCCCGCTTTACACGCGCCCGCGGGGTTACGTGGGCGGCAGCGCCAACGCCACCGCCGACGGGAAGTACCTCTGCGCGGGCTACACGCAGGATCTCTCCGACCGCTTTATGGTGGACCTGGGCCACGGTTACGTGGGCTTCCGTGAGACGTGGGAGGCGCACCCGCACTCGTTTATCGTCAAAATTCCTGTTGACGGCGGCGAGCCGCAGCGTGTTTTCGAGGAGAACTACTGGCTCGGTCACTTCAACGCTTCGCCCAAGCTGCCGAACATCATCACGTTTTGCCACGAGGGGCCGTGGCATCTGGTGGAGAACCGCATCTGGGGCCTCGATCTGGACACGGGCAGGGTGTGGCAAATCCGCCCCAACGCGCCCGACGAGGCGATTGGGCACGAGTACTGGATGAGCGACGGCGAACACATCGGCTACCACGGCAAAACGCCCGCCGGCCCGGTCTACGGCGCGATCCGCTACGACAACACCGATCAGGTCGAAGCGCCGTTCGAGGGGCACTGCTGGCACTTCCACAGCTACATGCTCGACCTTGTCATCGGCGACGGGGACGCCAAAGACCCGTATCTGCTACTCTGGCGCTTCAAGGACGGACAGTTCGAGGGGCCGAAGGTGCTGGCGTGGCATCGCGGCTCGTTCCACATCCAGCGCGTGCATGTGCATCCATGCTTCAACGCCGATGGGACGCAAGTCGTCTACACCGCCGACCCGCAGGGGTAC
>JAKJAB010000348.1 GCA_022707725.1 Chloroflexota bacterium
AGTTCTTTTTGGGCAAGGATTGCTTGCACTTTTGTAATGGCATTATCCCAAGTAGAAAGGCAGGTTGCGATGGCGCGTTGTTCGGGGAGAGGAGGAAGCGTAATATGCATCTGACGCTGATCATATAGGCTTACGTAATCTGCCATATCCGTTTGGCTCTTAACACCATAAAACTGTTGGCGGAACTCACGCCCATACATCCAATAATAGAGAAACTGAGGTTCAATGAGTTTTTGATCCAACACCCGCCAAAAAGATAATTGCGGGGAGTAGACAAACCGCTCTGTCGTGTTCTTAACTAACGCGAAACGCCCTACTGTACCTTTAGATGTAAACACGACATCCCCCGGCTCACCAACCTTGACGCCAACTTTGAACAAATCCTTGATAGGAAAATGGTCAGCGTCTTGAAATTGAAAACCATTGTTGATATTTCCAACACGGGCAAAGGGAATCCCGGTTCTTGCCAATTCGCTGTTTTTGGCTCGATAACCATCGCCAATATACAGTTTCCCATTGACAAGCAAATTTTCAATGGCGTAGGTAGCCCATCCAACTAGTTGCTTTATCATTTGTCATCGAAAGTATTGACTTCTCGGTATAATTTGATAGAATATAGATATAACCCCCCCGGAGATAGCATCTCCGGGCCGACGCCCCCCGCAAGGGGGGCTGTCCCTTTATATAGGCGGACTTATGGAACGAATCATCACCTACATTGACGGCTACAATCTCTACTACGGCCTGCGAGCCAAGCACTGGCAGCGTTTTTATTGGCTGAACCTCCGCGCATTGGCGCTCAATTTGCTCAAGCCCTCGCAAACTCTGGTGGCGACAAAGTACTTCACCACCCAGGTCAGCACTCCCCCAGATAAGGTGCGTCGTCAAACGACCTACATTGAAGCATTGGAGATGTTGCCCGATTTTTACATCACCTACGGCCATTATTTGACCGACACGATTACTTGCCGTCATTGTGGACACACCTATACCACCCATCACGAGAAAATGACAGATGTGAACATCGCGCTGGAACTGCTCACGGATGCGTTTAATGATCATTTTGACGCGGCTGTGCTCATTTCCGCCGATAGCGATCTGGTGGGGCCAGTACAAAAAGTCAAACAGCTTTTTCCCAAAAAACGTGTGATCGTTGTCTTTCCCCCCAATCGTCATTCTGTGGCGCTCAAGAACGCCGCCGATGTCTGTTTGCACTTGTACCGAGCCGTGCTGGCGAAAAGCTTGTTCCCTGATCAGGTGATCAAACCGGACGGTTTTATCCTGCAACGCCCATCTTCCTGGCGTTAGGTTACGCACCCTCTAACCAGCACAGATTTTTCCGAATCATCGCTTCCAGCTTTGCATTCTCGGCAAACTGCGCCTCCAATTCCGCCGTCAACCGCTCCAACTTCTCCTCAAATGGCTCATCGTCGTCCTCGGCTTCTTCGATCCCCACGTAGCGCCCCGGTGTGAGGATGTAATCGTGCCCGCGAATGTCGTCCAGCGTCGCGCTCTTGCAGAAGCCGGGGATGTCCGTATACCTGGGATCGCCACGCTCCGGCGTGGCTGCCGGGCTGGAGCCCGGCGATCCCAATTCCTGATCCCCGCGCCAGGCGTGGTAGGCGTCCACGATCTTGCGCACGTCCTCCGGCGTCAGTTCGCGGTGGATACGATCTGTCAATTGCCCCATCTGCCGGGCGTCGATGAACAGCGTCTCGCCGCGCCGGTCGCGCAACGGGCGGCGCGGGTCTGTCCCGGCCTTGTTACGCGCCAGGAACCACAGGCATACGGGGATCTGCGTGGTGTAGAACAACTGCCCCGGCAACGCGACCATACAATCCACCAGGTCGGCTTCGACGATGGCCCGGCGGATGTCGCCTTCGCCGCTGCTCTGTGACGACATCGAGCCGTTCGCCAGCACGAAGCCCGCCATCCCGTTGGGCGCGAGGTGGTGGATTATGTGCTGCACCCAGGCGTAGTTGGCGTTGCGGGCAGGCGGGGCGCCGTACTTCCAGCGCACGTCCTGCTGCACCTGCGCCGCGCCCCATTCCTTCATATTGAAGGGCGGATTGGCGAGGATATAGTCGGCTTTGAGATCGGGATGAAGGTCGTTGAGGAAGCTGTCGGCGTTGTGCGGGCCGAGGTCGCCTTCGATGCCCCGGATGGCGAGGTTCATCCGGCACAACCGCCACGTCGTCGGGTTCGATTCCTGCCCGAAGATAGAGAGCGCGAAACGGCCCCCGCCGTGCGCTGCCACAAATTCTTCAGATTGCACGAACATCCCGCCGCTGCCGCAGCACGGGTCGTAGATGCGGCCCTGGTACGGCTCCAACATCGCCACTAACAGTTGGACGATGCCGCGTGGGGTGTAGAACTGTCCACCGCGCTTGCCCTCGGCCTCGGCAAAGCGGCCCAGGAAATACTCATAGACGCGGCCCAGGATGTCTTTGGAGCGACTCTCTTTGTCGCCCAGGCCAATCGCGCCGATGAGGTCGATGAGTTCACCGAGCAGGCGCTTATCGAGTGTGGGGCGAGCGTAGTCTTTGGGCAGCACACCCTTGAGGTGTTGCGGGTTGGCGTCCTCGATGGCGACCATCGCCTCGTCCACCAACTGGCCGATGATGGGCTGCTTGGCGTTGGCCTGCAAGTACGTCCAGCGCGCTTGTTTGGGCACCCAAAAGACGTTCTGCGCCGTGTACTCGTCGCGGTCTTCCAGCACCTCGTAACGCGCTTTGGGTTCTTTGACGTAGTATTCGCTCTTGACGTCAGCCGTCCACAACTTGAGCTGCTCGTAGTGTTCGGTGAAAGCGTCGGAGATGTACTTGAGGAAAATCAGGCCGAGGACGACGTGCTTGTAGTCGGCGGCGTCGAGGTGTCCGCGCAGCTTGTCGGCGGCAGTCCAGAGCGTGTCCTCGAAGGCGAGGGTCGCTCCGCTTACTGCTCCGTTGTTATTGGAGGCCGGTTTGGGCATAGAGACTCCTTGCGCAGGCTAAGGTTGTCCAGGTCACAGGATATTGGGTGTTTCGCAGTCGTCGTCAAGTATAGCGCGATTGCGCGAGGGGGGCAAATGGGGATTGGGCGGCAGCAATTTCAGGCAAAGCAAGAACGGGGTCGGGAAACTCTATCACACTCGCCGCGGCCTGGTCTGGTTGAGTTCGGTTTGAGCGTTGATAAGCCCTACCTGTTGGGAATTCACATTGACTTGTCCGGCAGACGTTCGTATAATGGAGATGAGGTGATGGCTATGGAGACTTTAACCGTGACTGTTTCCGAGACGTTGTTCGAGCAGATAGCGCCGTATCAGGCTGACCTGGGGGAATTGTTACGACTCGGTCTGCGCCAGGTGAAAATGGAGCAGGCGCTGGCGTTGTTCAAGCAGGGCGGCATTTCGCTCTGGCGCGCGGCGCGATTGGCTGGCGTCTCACTGCGCGAAATGGCGCAATACGCTGTAGCGCAAGGCCTGCGCGCGACGGCGGATGAGGAGACGCTCCGCGAGGAATTGGCGTGAAAGTTGTCAGTAATGCCGGCCCGTTGATTGCATTGGGCAAGTTGGGCCGCCTGGGACTGTTGCCGCAACTCTATGGCGTCGTACTTATCCCGCCGCAGGTCTACCAGGAAGTCGTCGTCAACGGGTTGCGACTGGGCGCGCCTGACGCGGACGCTGTGCAATTTCTCATCCAGCAACAGCAGATTCGGATTGTGCCTATAACATTGCCGGCCAACGATCCGCTGTTGATGTGCGGCATTGATTTGGGCGAGGCCGAGGCAATTGCGCTGGCGCGCCTGGAAAATGCCGATTGGGTTTTAATCGACAATGCTCATGCCCGTCGCGCGGCGCACGATGCAAACATCAGATGCAAGGGCACGATCAGTATTTTGCTTCAGGCTTTTCGTGAAAAACGATTGACGCTGGCCGATTTTGAGTTGCTGATCCACGAAATCAAGCGCCAACCGGCTTTGTGGATCAGCGAACGGTTGTGCGACGAGGCGTTAGCGACTGCCAAACGCGAATCGGCCTAAAAAGGTATTTCCCTCTCACCCTACTGCGCCCGCAGGACCCGCTGCATCGCCTTGAGCAGCGGCCCCGTCTGTTCGTACCCCTGCTCGCCGAGTTCGCTTAAGCCCAGATAGATTGTCTTGCGGCAGCGGCGCACCAACCCGGCGA
>JAKJAB010000349.1 GCA_022707725.1 Chloroflexota bacterium
AGGGTTGCGCCTTTGTCGACTGCGCGTTGGATGAAGTAGCCGACCACGCGCTGGTAGTCCAATGGCTGCGCATGGGCCACGACAATGAAGTCGGCATCGAGGATGTCGGCCAATCGTGCGGGTTTGCCGTAACCCAGAGGCAGCGCGACCGGTTCCAACGTTCCAGCGCGCCCGCCAATCGTCTCGAACAGCCGGGCGAAGGCGGACAAGGCGGCGTCGGTGGTGGCGCAGAGCGCCAGCCCTTCAGCGTCACCGGCCTTGAGCTTCTCCGCTGCGAGTGTTAGCGCTTCATCCCAACTTGTCTCGACCAGTTGGCCGTCTTTGCGCACCAGCGGGGCCGTGATGCGCTGCCGTTCCTCGTACAGTGGCTTGAAGCGTCCGTCGGCGCACAGCAGGCCGTGGCTGGGCGCAGCGTCGAAGACGCCGTCCACCCGCAGCAGGCGTTGGTAGCGCGTGACCACGTCGAGCTGGCAGCCAACGCTGCACTGCATACACGTCGTCTGGGTGTGCGTCACGTCTTTCTCACGCCCACCGTAGGCGCTCTTGGCGTCGATCAGCGCGCCAGTAGGGCAAACTTGCAGGCACATTCCGCACTCGACGCACGTAGATTCGCCGAATGGCGCATCCAAATCGGCCATGACCATCGAATTGGCGCCGCGCTCGCGAAGGTTGAGGGTGTGATTGCCGACGAGTTCTGCACAAGCCCGGATGCAACGGCTGCAGAGAATACAGCGGTTTTGATCCATAATGAAGTATTTGCGCGAAGCATCGACCGGCAGCTTTTCGTAAGGGCGGTGATACGGAAAGTGATCCAGCCCGTAGCGATAGGCCATCGATTGCAGCTCGCAATTGCCGCTCATCTGGCAGAACATGCAGTAGTGGTTGCGCTCGGAGAAGAGCAGTTCCAGCACGAACCTGCGCAGCGTCGTCGTCTCGGCGGTTTCCGTCTCCACTTCCATGCCTTCGGCAACCGGACAGGTGCATGCGGTTTGCAGGCCGCGCATGGCTTTGACTTCCACCAAACATAGCCGACAAGCGCCCCAATTCGATAGCGCCGGATGGTGGCACAAGGTTGGGATGTCGATGCCCGCCGCTTGCGCCGCTTCCAGAATCGTCTGGCCGGGGCGGGCAGTTACGGGTTGTTTGTTAATCGTCAAATGGATCTCGTTCATAAATGGCTCCTTATGAAAATAGTCGCAAGATAGGTTCTAAGCCGAAAGTGCTTTTCGCAATTGTTCCACGATGCATTTTGCTACTTCGGAGAGTGGCGCATCTGCCGGCCAATGGGCAAGCGCGGCGCGTTCCGGCGCCGCTGTATCTTCCCCTAAATTGGAAAGCGCTAGTTCATCAGCCGACTCAACGATAGCCAGAGCGAGTAAATGATGCGCCCACCAACGTCCCGCGTCGCCGTCCCATTTTTCGCCTGAACCTTCCTTGCTTTGCGCGCACGCTTTCTCGATCGCACGCGAAAGGTAGTACGTTGTAGGGTACCCCAATGTCAGGCTGATACGTTGTACCGGCTGATACTCGCACCATTGTCCGTTGTCATCCTGATGCACGGGGCAGATGGCAAAACCCCGTCCATCAGCGTAGATGTGGATGACCACTCGTTCCCCATTTTCGGAATTCATCATTAGTTGCCTCTTCACCTCCGTGTCTCAAAGCAGATTTTCAGCGATGGATTTCGCCTGAGTGAACAACAACAGATAATCCGGCCCGCCGGCTTTGGAATCCGTACCGCTCATATCGAAGCCTCCGAAGGGGTGGATGCCGACCAGCGCGCCGGTGCATTTGCGATTGATGTAGAGATTGCCCACGTGGAATTCACGCCGGGCATAGTCGATGCGCGCCTCGTTCGTGCTGTAGTAAGCGCCGGTCAGGCCGAATTCTGTGTCGTTGGCGATGGCTATGGCGTGTTTCCAATCCTGCGCTTTGATAACCGCCATAAACCAGGCGCCCCTCCTGTTTGCCAACCCCGATGTAGTCCAACACACTGCGATATTGGTTTTTGGAAACGACCGGCCCGGTGTAGTGTTCGTGCTGTTCCGGGTCGCCGATGTTGACGATGGCGCGCGCCTGCTCGACGATCTTTTCAACCAGCGCGTCGTAAATCTCCGCCGCCAGGATCGCCCGTGAGCACGCCGAGCACTTTTGCCCCTGGAACCCAAACGCCGAGACGACGATGCCTTTTGCCGCCGCATCCAGATCGGCGGTCTCATCGACGACGATGGCGTCTTTGCCGCCCATTTCGAGAATCGTGCGTTTGATCCAAATCTGGCCGGGTTGGGTTTTGGCGGCGCGTTCGTGGATGCGCAACCCCACTTCCTTGGAGCCGGTAAACGCCACAAAGCGCGTGCGCGGATGATCGACCAGGGTTTCTCCGGCCACTGCCCCTGGCCCGGTGAGAAAGTTGAACACCCCTGCCGGCAATCCGGCTTCCCGCATGATCTGGAAGTATTCCCAGGCGATCTTTGCCGAATCGCTGGCCGGTTTGAACACGATACTGTTGCCGCTCACGATGGCCGCGCTGCTCATCCCTACGGGGATCGCCAAGGGGAAATTCCACGGTGGGATAATCGCCCCGACGCCCAAGGGGATATAGTGCAGTGTGTCGCGTTCGCCGGGTAGTTGGTACACATCGACCAGTTCGAGTTTGAGGATCTGTCGGGCATAGTACTCCAGAAAATCGATGGCCTCCGCTGTATCCGCGTCGGCCTCCACCCAGTTCTTGCCGACCTCGAAGACCATCCACGCGCTCATCTCGTGCTTGCGTTCGCGCATCAACGCCGCCGCTTCGAGAAGCACCGCAGCGCGTTCCGTCGCTGGTGTGCGGCTCCAACTGGCGAACGCTGCGTCCGCCGCCTCGATGGCCTGAACTGCCAGATCGCTCCCGGCTTTGGAGAACATGCCGATGACTTGATCGGGGTGCGCCGGGTTGGTCGAAGTGAACTGTGCGTCGGTGTAGATTTCCTGTCCGCCAATCACCAGAGGGTGGGATTGACCGAACTGTTCCTGCACCTTCGTCAGCGCTGTCGTAAAAGCGACCTGGTTCTCCAGCAGCGAGAAATCGGTAAGCGGCTCGCTTTTGAAGTCACCTATCTGTTTCAACATAGTCTGTACAGCCTTCCTGTCTTGCACGTCATAGCCTCCTGTTCAGGAATGATGATTTTTGCGCACCAATTACGCTGCGCAAGATAGTCTTGCAAATAAAAACGGCGTCCCCGGAAAGGGACGCCGCAATACACAGCCGTAGACCTGAGCGCCAGGTATTCTGAGATACCCGGCGTCATCGGCGGTTGGCAAGTGCAGCGTATCTCCTTTCCAAACACGGGAGGCGCAACCGTTTCCAATTGCACCCTATCGATCTTACCCCCATGAGCCGGTCGACCTTTAGGCGATAAGACTCGGAAACGCATCCACATATTGAATTGTCGAATCATTTTAGCATAAACGAGGAGAAGGGCAATCCCCCTGCATGACCCGGTTGGAACGCCAGCGCACGGCGAGCGCCGCCGCGGCCATTTGCGCCAGCGTAGCGCGTTCCTGCACGCTATATGTGCAACCGCCCTCGGTCTTCGACAGTAGCGTGACTTCGTCTGTGCGCGGGCCGGGTTCTACCTCAAACCCCCACTGCTTGAACAGCGATACCGTCTCTTCGTAGGTCAACTCATACATTGCGGGCCTTGTCAACGTCCCAATACACCAGCGCCGAGCGCGCGCCGCGCGGCCAGACCCATTGCCCGTCCACCTCGGTCAGATGCCGGGCGAGCAGGTCGCGCAAGAAGGCGTCGTGCGTCGCATCGTTGAGCAGGTCGAAGCGGAGTTTCAGATCGGCCAGCGCCTCGTCCAGACTGGCGTGCGTCCAGGGCTTCCACAGGCCGGTGTCTTCAATCAGCACGTTGGCGAAGATGCCCATTTGAAGGAGCGCGTTGTACGCCACCTGGAAGTTCGGGCTGTCGTAGGGCTGTCCCCAGACGTGTCGAGCCGCCTGCGCCATCACCCCGTCGGGCGTGACAACGCGCAGCAACAGGTAGCAGCGCCGCCGGGCCGTGGCCTCCATTTTGCGCACGAACGCGGCGAAGTCGGCGGCGCCGTAGAGCGCGTGGGCGCACAGCACCACGTCGTGCGGGGCGACGTCCACGTTGGGCCAGTAGCC
>JAKJAB010000034.1:0-6433 GCA_022707725.1 Chloroflexota bacterium
ACCAATCCCTGCCCCAACAGCGCCAACGCGCCGATCAACAGCAGGAAGGTCGCCACGAGAAAAACGAGCAGCCAGCCAGCCGGACTGTTGCCCTGAGCCGCCAACGTCACGAGGATGCCGCCGAGCAGCAGGTAAACCGCCAGCAGCCCCGCGACGATCTGCACGCGAACATCGCGCCGCCGCCAGCTGTGGACGAGCGCGACACACAGCAGCACGAAGAAAAGGCTCAGCAATCCAACCATCGCCACCGCGATCAATGTGGGCGGCAGCAGAAACGCGAGCATCGCGCCCCCCACCGCCAACGGCGCGAGGATCACCGCGCCCAACAGTCCCCACCCCAGGCGGCGCAACGCCCGTCCCAACACGCCCACCGGCGCTAACCCGCGCACGACGACGATGCTCACCAGCAGTGGCAGCGTCGCCAACACCAACGCCAATCGACCGGCGAGCGACTGCCGGGCGCGCGCAGCTTCGTCAACCGGCGTCGTCGCAGCGGTCGCGCGCAGCGTGAAATCGGCGACCGGCGCGCCGGCCCACGCCGCTTGTGCCGCCACATCTTGCGCAGCGCGGGCTTCCGCCTCAGCGGTCAACAACGCGGGGATGTCCAACCCTGCCACATCGCGCCGTTCGAGCATCGACTGCTCCAACAAGAAATAGGCGCGGGCGAACCCCGGCGGCAGCGTATCCAGCGCGTAGACCGAGGCATCTACCACCGCAATGCCCAATGCAGCCTGGATAGGCGTGGGACTGTCGTCCGTTTGGCGATTGGTTTGGATGCGCACCTGCGCCGTCTCCCCAGGATAGTAGCTTTCGCGGTCGGCGGCAACGTCCACGGCAACCCGGCTCGGCGCATCCACCACGACGAGGCGGGTGTCCGTCACCAGATCACCTTCCGGCGAGACGGTGTACGCCCGCAGTTCCAGCGCGCCAACGTGTGTGTTATCGAGGTCGAGCGCGAACGTCGCCCGCCCATCGACAACCGGCGCAGATAGCACGGCCGTCGTCTGCCGGGCGTGGATCACGTCGAGGTAGACGGTCCGCGCGTCGCCGGTGAGCAACACTTCGAGGCGCAACGTGTCGCCCACGGTATACGCAGCGCGTTCGGCGCGCAGGAGCAGCACATTCGCTGCCATATCAGCGCGCAAGGTGACAATCTCACTCCCTTCTGCGCCGACGGCATCCCGCGCAGCGATGCGAAGCGTGGCAATCCCTGCCATAGGCGTAAAACGCAGTTCGGCCAGGCCGTAGGAGGTGACGGCACTGTAGTCGCGCCCGGCTATGATGACGGTCAACGTGGTCTCCGCAGGCGTCCCGTCGGGATAGGACGTCATCACAAAGACGGTGTTTTCGACGCCGGGTTTGAGCAGGCCGCTTTCGGGAATTGCCTTGATAAGGATCGGCTCCGGCGCAACAGGAATCTGGTGGCGTAGTCCGGCGCGCTGCCCGGCGACATCCGCGACTTCAACGTCCAGCTCAAAAAGCAGACTCGCGGCGACCGGAACATCAGGAGGCAGCACGAAGCTGAAGTCGAAACAGCCTTGGGCATCGGTCTCACCGGACGCGAGGGCGCCGTCCGCGCTCCGCAATATCACCTGCCCGCCCGCCACCGGTTTGCCGAAGAAGTACGTTGCTTCCACTGTCCCCTGCACCGTTTCACCGAGCGCGTAGAACGCGCGTGTCGTCTCCAACGTCACGTTGAACGCCGGAAGTGTGTAGGTATCCACCGTGACCGCGCGCTCGGAAACGGTGTCCCGCAGCCTGGCGCGCAGCACGTAAGTCTCCAACGGAATTGAAGGAGGCAAATCGAAGTCCCACGCGCCAACGCCGAACTCGGAGAGATCAACGGCGCTGTACGCCAGGCGTTTGCCCTTCGCATCCAGCAGTTCGAAGGCGAGCCTCTGCCCTGTCACAGGCTTGAAATCCACGGCATCCAGAACCAACGCGCGCGCGCGCAAAGTTTGGCCGGGGCGATAGGCAGGTTTGTCGCCCGCGAGGTAGATTTTGTAGGCCCGTTCGATACGGATCGGACGGACGATGCGGCTTTCTCCAACAGCAGAGCGCGTCTCCACGACGAGGTCTTGCGCACCGGAAAGGTCGTCCGGCACGGTGAAGGCCACATCCGCGCTGCCGCTCGCGTCGGTGACGCCCTCGTAGACGACGCGGGAAGCCAGACGCACGGCAATTTCGGCCCCAGCGACAGGCGCGGCCCCCAGCGAACGCACAATGACACGCAGCGCACCTTCCGTCCCTGGCGCAAAACGATCCTGCCCAAGCACGAGCGTCTCCTGGGGCACAGGGGTAGCGGGGAGCATAAAGACCTGGTAGGCATTGAACGAGAAGACGATCAGCAGCAGCCCCATCACCGCCTGGGCGATGAGACCGCGGCTTTGCCAGAACGCCCACTGCCAACGCGGACGCTCCAGCCGATCGCGCAACACCGCGCGGATGTGACTGGCAGCGGTATAGGAAAGGCGCACGGGCGACATCGCGGCGTCGAAGGTGACGTCCAGGTCACGCGAGAGAACACGCAATTCCGCCAACGCCGCCGCGCACGCCGGGCAGCGCGCCAGATGCGCCTCCACCCGCGCGCGTTCCGCCGCGTCCAGTTCGCCGTCGAGATAGGCGATTAGTTCATCTTCGACATGATTCTCGTTCACCGGAAAACCTCATCTCGTCAACAGATTGAGCAGATGAAGCAGATTTTTCCCATACGAACAAGTAATCTACTCAATCTGCTAGATCTGCTGAACAAAACAAACCGTCAGTCTGCCAATAGCTGTTGCAGTTTGCGATGCGCATTGTACAATCGCGATTTCACTGTTCCTTCCCGCACGCCGAGTATCTCGGCGATTTCGTTATACGCCAGGTCTTGCTGGTAGCGCAGCATCACAACGACGCGATGCTCTTCCGGCAGCCGGTCTACGGCACGCCACAGGTTACTGGCCCGCTCCCCGTCCAGGAACACCGCCTCTGGGCGCTCGGACGAGGGCGACGGCAGGCGCTCCAGTTGCTCTTCCACATCGTCCCATTCGGCGGAGGACGGCTGCTTGCGCCGCATCCGCATCCGCGCGCGGTTGAGCGTCACGCGGTAGAGCCACGTCTCGAAGCGCGCCGGGCCGTTGACGTCGTAGTTGGGCAGCGCCTTGAGCACGTCGAGAAACGTCTCCTGCACCGCATCCTCCGCCTCCTCGCGGTTGCGACTGACGAAGAAGGCCACGCGGTAGACATAGTCCTTATAGCGATCGTAGAGCGCTTCGAACGCGCGCGGCTGCCCGCGCTGGAACCGCGCAATCAGGTCCGCTGTCGGAACGCCGCCGACTTCCGCGGCGCGGCTGTCGCCGGTAAGGGCGAAGAGCAGCCGCGCCAGAAAATGCACAATAGCCGGCCAGATCGCTATGCCCTCGAACGGACGAGATATGCCTGCAGCGCAAACGGACACGGGCGTTCCTTTGTTCCAATAGTTACATGCAGTATGGGACAAAAAAGTTCGACACACAAACGCCCTTGCGAAAACTGCAAGTCTTCGCAAGGGTCAAGAATGGACGTCGTCTGGCAACGTTTTTACTCGATGACCACCTCATCAAGGTTGTCCGCCGGTTTCGGGTATTGCATCTTGAAGCCTTCCAGCGTTTCCACGAGCACATCGCTGATGACGAGGTTGCGATACCACTTGCGGTTCGAGGGAACAATATACCACGGCGCCCACTCGGTGCTGGTCTCGCCGAGAACGGTTTCGTAGGCGCGCATGTAGTCGTCCCACAGCGCGCGCTCGCCCAGATCGCCGACGTTGAACTTCCAGCGCTTCTCCGGCTCGTCCAGGCGCGCTTGCAGGCGCTCTTTCTGCTCGTCCTTGCTGATGTGAAGGAAGAACTTGAGGATCGTCGTGCCCTCTTCCGCCAGCATGCGCTCGAAGTCGTTGATGTGCGCATAGCGGCGGCCCCACACTGCCGGCGGGACGAGGTTATGCACGCGCACCACCAGGATGTCCTCGTAGTGGCTGCGGTTGAAGATGACCATTTCGCCTTTGCCGGGCGTGTGCTTGTGGATGCGCCACAGGTAATCGTGGGCCAATTCCTCCGTCGTGGGCGCTTTGAAGCTCGCTACCTTCACCCCCTGCGGATTGACGCGATCGAAGACCCAGCGAATGACGCCATCCTTGCCGCCGGTGTCCATCGCTTGCAGCACGATGAGCACCTTGCGTTTACCTTCGGCGAAGAGCAACTCTTGCAGCGCCTCGAGCCGCCGGTTGAGCTTCTCCATTGCCTTCTCGCCCTCCGACTTACCCTTATCGAACATGGCCTTGTCGTCGGGGTCCCACTTACCCAAGTCCACTTGTGTTCCTGGTTTAACGCGATAAATGTCCATGTCACCTCCTGGAAATAAAGTGAAATTCCTGTCCTCTAACTTGCTGGTAACCACAACGTGAAGGTGCTTCCCTTTCCTGGCTCGCTGTCGACGCCAATGTAACCGCCGTGCGCGCGGACGATCTCATCGGCGATGCTCAAGCCTAATCCCGTGCCGGGAACGTGACCGGATTCGGCCAGCACCCCCCGGAAGAAACGATTGAAGAGCTTGGGTTTTTCATCGGGCAAAATGCCCGGTCCGGTATCCTGCACAGCAATTGTCACCCAGCGGCGGGTGTGGGCTTCGGTGGGCGTCAGTGTAATGTGCACGGCTCCACCCGGGGGTGTAAAGATCAAGGCGTTCTCCACCAACTCCTTCAGAACTTGTTGTAGGCGAGATGGGTCGCCTTTGACCTCTGGTGGTTCGGCAGGTATGGGATCGACCGTCAGCTTTACAGCGCGTGTGGAAGCCTGATTCTGATAGCACGTCACCGCATCATTGACGATGACAGCAAGGGGCACCGACTCCCAGATAGTGACGCCCTGCCCGCTGTCTAAAGAGGCAATCTCTAAAATATCCTGGATCAAGTGCTCTAGCCGCGTCGACTGGCGTTCGAGGGCCTGCAAATACGCCGCCACCTTTTCTGACGACTGCTCCACTTGCAGCAAATATGCGGAGAGTTTGATACTCGTCACCGGGGTGCGCAATTCATGGGAAACGTTGGTGATGAACTGGCTGCGCGCGCGTTCCAGAGCTTTGAGCTTGGTGATGTCCTGGTGACAAAAGACGTAACCGGTACGCTCGCCTTCATAGTGCAGGGACGCAATCGTCAACATGGCATCGTAGGTGCGACCGCTTTTGTGACGCATGATGACTTCGCGCTGCGTATAGGCCCCCGTCTGCCACGCAAACTGCCGGGAGCGGCGATCTAATTCGGCGGTTTCCTGCACCATGAGCGTATACATTGCACGGCCAATGACTTCGGCACTGCTGTGCCCTGTTAACGTCACAAACGCCTCATTCACGTACTGGATGCGCATGTCCAGGTCGGTAACGCTGATGGCATCGCCTACACTGCGCAAAATGGCCTCACTTTTATTTTTCTCGGCAACCGCCTCCGCTGTACGTTCGGCCACCGACGTCTCCAGAGTGGCGTTGAGCTGGGCCAACGCTGCTTCGGCCTGCTTGCGCTCGTGAATTTCGTGCGCCAGGTCTCTGTTGAGCACTTTCAATCTGTTGGATTGTTCGACCAGACGCTCAAATGCCATCTGTGTGCCTTCCTGACTAGTCGACACCAGATAGGTTCCCAGGAAAACTGTCAGCAGAAATACGACAAGGTCAACCCAATCTTTCGTAATCTGGTTCAAGGGCAATGAGATCGAGAGCAAGAGGGGCGTCCTCAACGCAAAGATAAGCACCACGCCCGCGAGCAGCAAAGCAATGGCAAATCCATACCCCATACGCCGCGAGACCAAAACGCCAGCCAGAAGCGATATCAGCAGACCCAGCAGGGCAAAAGCAACAATCAAATCCTCGAAAAGCAGCGCCATCGCCAGCCCGATCACGGTGACGACGGCGATCAACAAGCGGCTGCTGGCAACGACTTTCCCGCTTTGCCCCCAGCGCACAGCCAGTGCATAACCGCCCAAACTGAGCAACATCACAGCTACGAAAACCCATGGCTGCCAGTCCCGCGCATAGTGCAGTGCACCCACAAGCGCAGCTAACGTCGCCAGGCCGAACGCCACGCCAATCCGACGCAGAATACAGCGCAATAGACGCAAGCGCTCGGTTGCAATCCACACATCGGATATGACGAGGTTCTGCGTGCTGAGAAGATCCTCTGACGGCGAATACATACGCTCTTTCATAATTTCGATGACAATCCTAGAGTGACGTCACAGTAAAAGGATCAGCGGCGGCCACGACGATGCGATTCTGCAATGGACACCCGAAATCCGGCGCGGCAACTTCAACGACATCTCCATCTACAAGCTGAATGCCGTCCGCGAAGCTCAATGTCGCCGTGCCGAAGAAGTGCGCATGGACATCGCCGGCCTGCCGGAACTGGCTGTATTTGAAATGGTGG
>JAKJAB010000034.1:6454-9518 GCA_022707725.1 Chloroflexota bacterium
TTCCAAGTTGGCGCTGGTATGCGACATGTTGTCCTCGCCGCTGAGGAAAGGCTTTTCCCAAAGCACCGCGACCCTATGCTCCGCCAGGAGGGTGGCCAGCGGCGCCTGCTGTCGAATGGCTTATTGCGCCAATCCATCGACCGTCTGTACGCCAGCGAGCATGTCCACCGTCTGTGCATCTCGCGCAATCCCGACCCGCCGTTTGCCATCCTCGTCTATAAACTGCACAATCCGCATCCGCCGTACCCCTTTGGTCCAGCACGTTGCGTCCATCGGTAAGCCCACAACAGCTAACCCTTTCAGTATTTTACAGCGAAATTCAGACTGCAAAAGTCCCGGTTTGCACTTATAGACAAATTGCGAAAGTTGTATAGAATGGAAATGGGTTTGCGTTGCAAGCCTGCTGACCTGTGGATACAACTGGCGCGTAATCTGTCTTTACAATTATTCACACAGTGAGGAGGAAGGGATGATGAAAACGAAGATTTGGCCGTTGGCACACGTTACCGTAGTGGTCGTGTTGTTCGCGCTCGTTTTTGGCCTGGCACTAGCCTGGTCAGGCCCCAAAACGTTGGCTGCCCAAGAGCCGGCACCCAAGCAGGGAGGCATAGCCTATGTATCCTGGTGGCACGACCAGTACGCATCTGCCGGCTCCGATGAATCTTTGACTAAGCTGGCGGATACCGGCGCGGGGTGGATCAGCGTCCTGGCGACCTGGTATCAAGACGCGGTCACCTCCACGGAGATTTACTCCCACGCCGAGAAAACCCCGACGGATGCCGGCGTCATCCACGCTATCCAGACCGCGCACGGTCTAGGGCTAAAGGTCATGCTCAAGCCGCACCTGGACTTGTATGCCGACGCCGCGCATTGGCGCGGGCAGATCGGCGAGCAGTTCACGACGGAAGCGCAGTGGGATGCCTGGTTCGAAAGCTATCAGGCCTTCATCAACCATTATGCGAAACTCGCTACGGATAACGACGTGGAGCAGTTCTGTATCGGTACGGAACTGGACGGCACGGCGGTCGAGGAACTGCGTTGGCGCGAGTTGATCACGGGTACCGGCGGCATCAAGAGTATATACGACGGCCCACTGGTCTACGCCGCGAACCACACCTACACCAACACCATTATGTTCTGGGACGCCCTGGATTACATCGGCATCGACGCTTATTACACACTGACGCTCACCAGCACTGCCACAGTCAACGACCTCAAGATGGGATGGACACGCCCGATCTCTTTCCTGGCGAACCTCGCGGACGAGTGGGACAAAGACATCGTCTTCACGGAGCTCGGCTATCGCAGCATCGATGGTGCCGGTATGGCCCCGTGGGCGTACGGGGAAAATCCCCCAATCGATCTGCAAGAGCAGGCCGATCTATACCAGGCGTTCTTCGAGACCGTCTACCAGGAACCGTGGTTTGCCGGGGTGTTCTGGTGGAGCTGGGACACCAACCCGATGCAAGGCGGTCCTTGTGACCGTGGCTACACGCCACTCGATAAACCGGCAGAGACCGTGCTACGGCAATACTTTGGTGGCGCTCCGAAGGGAAATGTGGGGCAACTTACCCCGCGCCCAGACGAGACCAAGAAAAGGGATGTTTATACAGACACGGCACTGGCACAAGGGTCAGACTGGGGTTGGTGGTCTAGTACCTGGCATGGTGGCACAATCGCTTTTACTGCTACGGATCAAGTCTACGCCGGGCAGTCCGCTATCCGCGCTGATCTAGTTGGAGCAGGATGGGATGCGGCGCAAATTGGGGCCTGGGGCACACCGGCGAACACCGCCACTTACTACTGGCTGGAGTTCTACATCAAGCAGCAAAATCTCGATCATGGCCTGCAAGTGGTCTTTGATGGCGGCAATACCCTGGACTACTGCCGGTACACCGTCGAGCAAGAGAACGGCTGGAGCCACGTGCGCATTCCGTTCAACAAGGCATACGCTGCCCCAAGGGATGTGTCGTGGTTTGCTTTCCAGACCCAGGGCAACGACACCACGCTCTGGCTCGACAATATGCGACTGATCGGTATGCTCCCTGTCGAACTCTCCGATGGCTACAGTCAAACCGCCAAGCCAGGCGAGACCGTGACCTACACTCACATCCTGCAAAACTTCCACACGGACACGGCATCCTTCGCGCTGGAGGCCTCGTCATCACGCAACTGGCCGCTGGAGCTGCGCGTCGGCGATCCCGGCACAACGTATATCGGGCCAATCTCGTTAGGGGCAGGGATGACGACCACAGTACAGGTTGTAGTGACAGTACCCATCACCGAATCCGTCTGGGTAACCGACACCACGACCGTCATTGCAAGCGGGGTGGACACGATTGTGATGTACAACGATTCCTTGCAAGACTTCACCATCATTCCGCCCATTCGGGTTTTCCTGCCGCTAATATTGCGCGCCTTCTAGTTCAGTCACACGCGCCAGATGATCATCAACACGCCCGCCGGGAAAATCCGGCGGGCGTGTTTCTCGATTCAAAAGCTGCGACGCGCACAGCGTTTATTACTACTCTACAGACGGCGTTGCCAGCTCCGCCAGCGGCTCCAGTTTACCCAATGCCCGCAGCTCGCGGTAGGTCAATGTCCACGCGCTCGACAGATACGCTTCTTTCAAGCCGTTCAACAAAGTGACCGCAGCGGTGCACCAGTTCGGCAAACGCCTGCCGGTCGTCCTGCTGTGCGCGCGTAATCCATTCGAGTTCGCTTTCTTCCGGTATCGTCGTTGCTGTCACGGTGTTGCTCGCTTTTCTATACGTATAACGAGATACGATGCCATTTTATTCGGTAGAAATGGGAGACGGATCAAGTTTACTTGGTTAACGAAAACTGGCGAGTCTCGACTCGCCAGTTTTACGGCACAGAATTGCTCACAGGCCCAACCGGAAGAAGTCGTTGGCGTTTCCGAAAAGCCAGGCATAGGCCACCTCTTTGGCTTCGTCCAGGCTGAGGTAGTCGATTTCCACCAGGTCCGACAGGGCGATGGCGATGTTGTCACGGGCAATCTGTGCGTGCGCCCAGGCCATATCGACACTGCTGCCGCCTACGT
>JAKJAB010000034.1:9528-16184 GCA_022707725.1 Chloroflexota bacterium
GCGCCTGCTTGAACATATTCTGACAGTAGATGGGATCGATGATGTTGGCCCAGCAGAAATCGAGCGCCACGTTGGGGTAGTTCTTGCCCAGGTAGAGCAGCTCCCCGCTATAGGGCCAGTTGGCGTGGAAGAGGTCGAAGCGCACGTCGCGGTGCAATTCGACGATCTTGGTCAGGCCGATGGCGTTGGTCTTGACGATGTCGTTGCGAATGCCGGCCATGTGTCCGGTGTGAATTTGCACTGGCAGATCCAAATCGCGCGCTATGCGCATAAAGGCGTGGAAGAGATAGTCGTCCAGCGGCTTGACGCCGTCGGGATAGGACGCGCTGCGGCGTGGGTCTTCCATGAACCAGTTGAAGACGGCCTCGGCTTCGGCACGGGTGGGATTGCCGTAGTCGAGGGTGCGGGTGTAGGCGCTCTGATCCTTGAAGGCGACCGCGCCGTAGGCTTTGTGCCCCGCGAAAATCGTCCGGCAGACGTCGAGGTATTCGTCCAGCGAGGTGATCGTCCGCCCGACCACGTTTCCGACGGCCTGCACTTCTTCGTAACTGCGGACAGCGTGATAGCCAGGCAACGAGATCGCCAGCCGCCCACGCGGGGTCAGTTCGAGCGTGCCGTCGAGCACTTTCTTCGCGTCGGGCCAGATATCCAGGATGCGGACCGCGATGTTGGCCTTTTCCAGAACACCGTCGAAGAAGGTTTCATCCTCGTAGTTCAGCAGCTTGTTCTGTATGCGCTGGAGCGCGGCGAGGGTCAGGTCGGTCTCTCCGTAGAATGCCTCGAGCGCGCGGCGGACCATCATCCCGTAGCCGGTCAAACGCGTACGCTTCCAGGCCCATTCGAAGATCGGCCAACGCTCTTCCAGCGGGCGCTCCGCATCGGCCAACACAGCCATCTCAGCGTCCGAGGACGCGCTGTGCAGATCGCTCGCGAAGTAGCCGTTGATAAATATCTCAAGGACGTCCTTCTGGTTCGGTCCACATTCAATTGCGTGGTCGTGACAATCGACGAGGGGGACGCTCTCGCAGTAAGCCCGCAAAGCCTCATAACACTTAGCTGTGCCTTTCATGGGAACCCCTTTCTAATTTTATGGATGAACCTAGTTGTTGAACGTGCTGCGGCTGTATTCATCGATTGCAGATGAGGCCGGTCCGCTTCCTGCCATGGAAATCCAGTCTGTAGAAAGGGACGGATTTGGTCCAGTGTCACCGTGTGTGGGGACATAGCGTTGTCAAGCACTTCCAGCAGAGATGCCGTCCGTGCGCCATCGCCGCTGTCGCTAACGCGGTGGCCCAACGTTCCGTCAAAATCCCAGAGCAGGTAGCGCATTGTTCCTGAGAAGCTCCTATGGTTACACAGCGTATTGTAGCCCCGGATGGATCAAATTGTCAAGCACGGGAGGGATTCAAACCAAGAACAGAGCGGCGCACCCAAGGGCACGCCGCTCCGTCACACCTTCACCTAAACCAGCAATAGCCAAACCGTACAGGCCGGTAAACCGTCCTACAAACTACCGTTGATCACTAGAGAATCACTGCCTCCTCACGGTGTTCTGAAGGGGGGAACTGCTTGCGAATGATGTCTACCAGATCGTTGGTCGAGTGAGCGGCGTGCTGCTCGCAAGCCAGCGTCACCACCTCGCTGTGTTGTGCGTCCAGGCAAATAAAGGGGATGCCCGGCTGCTTCTGCAACAACGGCACGATCAGCTTGGAAAGCTCAATCACAGGGGTATCCAGATCGAAAATGACCAGGTCGGGGGCAATCGTTCGCAGGTGCTGGCCAACATTGGCAACCGTCGTGTCGACCCGAATCACATCCAGTCCGTTTCTCTCCGCGAGGCTGGCTTCTATACCATCGATCAAAAGCGTGTCACCATAGAGAACGACAAGCCGTTTCTCGTCCATAAGCAGCTCCTTTGTGAGTTCAATAGGTTCGACGGATGACATAAGCATATGAGAGAAATTCCGCCGCTACATGTTACGACGCAGCAGTAGAGCAAAGGATACGGATATTATACGATTGTTGTAGAAAAAGTGCAAATTTGTTCCTAAAAAATGGTAAACGGCCTATCCGCAAAATTCAAAACACATTGCCGCTCCGACCGCATCTTATCTACCTCTGATCAGTGATGAACAATGCGTTCGTCCAGGCGCGATGGCCTTGCACATCCTCGATCTCGAGGTAGGTATACGCCCACTCCGGCGGGATGTGGGACTCGGCCTCGGTGAACACTGTGCCCTCAAAGCCGCCAACACGCTTGCCCAGATGTGCCGGACCGACCAACGCGCAAACTGTACCGGCGAGGTCTCGATAGCGACAGTATCGCCGTCACACGTTACACGATAGT
Source organism: Chloroflexota bacterium (assembly GCA_022707725.1). Taxonomy (GTDB): domain Bacteria; phylum Chloroflexota; class Anaerolineae; order B4-G1; family SLSP01; genus DSWT01. Next base: position 11,876 of record JAKJAB010000034.1, read on the forward strand.
TCCAGCGTAATGCACCCGCGAAGGTATTGCCCGTCCACTGCGGATGCGCCAGGATCAACAAGCCGCCCTACTCTCGCGCCACCCGAAGCGCCGCCATGAAACCCATATCACGGGTGATGCCGGTGAACGTTCCCAGACAGGCGACGTGATAATACGCGCCGCCATCATCGTGCCCGTCCAGTTCGATGCCATCCAACCAGAGTACAGGATAATCTTCAGCCTCGGTCGCTGCCGCAGAAGTGACACAGTGATCGGTGCGGCACAGAAAATCGTACCCCGCTCCAGCATACATAGGACTTACGCAAGTGTCATTTTGATAATCGGAGACCGAAGTTGCTCGCACATGTAGTTATCCAACAAACCGTGCTTGACTTGATAAATCGTCTGCGCCGTCTCCGCTGCGACTTGTTTCAAACGCACCCACACCAACATCGCGCACCCAATATGATTTCGTTGCATACGGGCTTTGCGACACTGACAACGTTCGGTCCCCGTGACTTGCTTGCCTTCGCGCTGAAACTGCTCGACCTTCCAGGGAAGCCACACACCTTTTGCGTCGCTGCCGTGTCGTCTTGCGCCATGTCGTTAGTGGCGACATAGTCCGTGCGCTCAGAAGAGCGCACCAGCCGGAAAAGTTTCACCCGATGACCTTTGGGAAAGCTCTTGATGCGGGGTATGCTGCCAATCCTCTGCCCGAGGTGGAACCGAATGCCCCCAAAGCGCGCGGAAAACCGAAGCAAAGCCCGGCCCGGAATCTGCTAGACCGCTTGGATAAACACCGTAGCGCTGTGTTAGCCTTTATGTATGATTTCAATATGCCGTTTGATAACAATCTGGCCGAACGGGATTTGCGCATGGTCAAACTCAAGCAAAAAGTCTCCGGCTGTTTTCGCGCCACCCCTGGCGCCAAGACTTTCTGTGCTATTCGCAGCTATATCTCCACTGCCCGCAAAAATGGCCAGAACATTCTGGAAGCGTTACGGCTGGCTTTGGCTGGAAATCCCCCTGATCGTCCGCGAGTCTACCGCCCCCTGCTCAATCTGATCAAGCACCCCACCCTGACAAAAAAAGACGGCGCAGAAAGATTCTCCGCCGTCGAAAACATTCCCGAAGATCAAGTTGGCTCCAGCAGATCCTCGAAATCGCCAACCTCCACCAGGCACATATTCGAATAGGCCATCAGAGTGGTTATTTGATAAAATTCAGATTGGACACATCGACAGAGCACAGTCCATCGGGAGCGACTAGCGGATCGCGCAGAAAGACGAGCGCCATCGTCTGCGCGCACGAACTCTCCCACATGCTGAACCCGTGTCCTTGTCCGGAAAACTCGTAAAAATAACTGCGGCTAAGTTGCGCCGCAACTTGCCGCCCATAGTCTGGCGGAGTAATAGGGTCATATTCCCCGCCAAAAATCAACGCAGGAATATCGCTGGCGACCGGTAATCCCTCCAGCGGATCGAAAGGAGCCGCCCCCCACGCCTGGCAAACGCTAAACAACGTGTAGGGGTCGCCGAAAACAGCCTCATAGGCGTAACCGGCCGTATGCGGATAAACCGCGAAGTCGGCGATGATTTCCTCGGGCGTCGTGGCAAACACTTCTTCGTGACAATTCACCGAGAGGTTCATGCCAAAGCTCAGGCCGGATTGCGCACCCACGCTTATCCCCATAATCCACTCCGCTAACCGGTAATCGCCGGCAGCGGCGTCATAGATCATCCGCGGCAAGTAAGCGATGGCGGTATGGCTGTAAGAGGCAAAGAAAATCCCGCCGACGAGCAAGTCACCCGTCAATTGAATTTTATACATCTTCTCCCCAACACTTCTGGCCCAGATCGTCGCCGGTTCAGCGTCGAGACGGTCGAGGAGGGTATAGAATACGTTTTCCAAATTGGGATAGCGAGCGCGACAATCCGCGTCCGCCGCACAGCCATCGAACAGTTTACGCAACACGCGCGTTGCACTGCCGGCCTGCCGGTTGAACATCGGCTCTTCGATAGGTTCGACCGAATCCAGAACGGCGCTACGCACAATCTCGGGATGGTCGCGCATAATGGTGAGCGCCAATCGCGTGCCGTAGGACACGCCGTACAAATCGACCTGTTCGTAGCCCAAAAGCGCAACGAGATCGCGCACGTCGCTGGCATTGGCCGCGCTGGTATATGCCGCCAAGTCGATACCGCGCAGGGTTAGCCGATCCCGGCAGCGACTTATCGCCAGAGGATACTCGTAAGCTTTCTGTTCCGCGGTAAACCGCTGTTCCAGGTCCTTTTCGACCACCGCGACGTAGTCACGACACTCTAGCGCCGGTTGTGATAGGCCCACGCCGCGCTGATCGAAGACAATGACATCACGTTCGCGGAGCAGTGGAACAAGAAAAGTATCGTAAATGTTGGCAGTGGAGTCGAGCGCCGCGCCACCTGGCCCGCCGGAGAGATACACCACCGGATCGGGCGCCGGTGTATCGAGAAAGCTGTGATAGACGGCGACGGCCAGGCGAATAAGGCCGGCAGGCGGATCGCCGCGCGCCTCCGGTAGCACAGCATAGCCACAGGTGACGCGCGCGCCATCGGGAACGGCGAACATACAGCGCTCCGGCGCGAAGGTGTACAACAAATCCATACCCGGCGGTGTAGGACTGGCCGCCGGCGTCCAGGTCGGCGGCGCAGGGCGATCGGTAGGAATGACGACGCTGGCAGATGCTGCCGGCGCTCCCGGCACAACCGAGGCAACCGTGCGCGTATTGGCCTTGAGCGTCTGCGTGACGACGATGCTGCCCAACCCGGCAATGACCAAGCAGTTGGAGAGCGCCAGAAAAACGAGAGTCAACTTTTGCTTTTGTGTAAGCCGCATTTACAAAGCCTCCTCACCCTTGTCAAACCTGCACAAATTATCCGGCAGCGATGCAAACGACTCGCAACAATATCGTGCCTGTGGATGCTGACGTCGCCCGAGGATGGCAGGCAACCCCACGCCACCGCGCCCTGCACGTCGGTGACGACGTTATCGCCGATCATCCACGCCGTTTCGACATCGGGGCCAGGCTCTCGTCCAACCCAACGCACCGGTACGCCCTTGCCAACACCGGGTAAAGCGCCTCCCACCACGCCTCAGCGGATGTCAGATGCGGGTGGGGCTGGTCAGGCTGATGCTATGGAAATCCCGTACGCGTGTAAAGCCGAAGCTGTTCCAACGTAACCGTATGGTCCGGCAGCGCCAGACCGAGCGTCTCCAGCAGCGAGGCCGTCCACGGACTGCTGCCACGGTACCCCAACCTCCCATCGAAATCCCAAATCAAATAGCGCATTTATGAAGCAACCCTTTCGAACAGATGATTAGTCCAGGCGCGGCGGCCTTGCGCATCTTCGATCTCGAGGTAGGCGTAGGCCCAGTCGAGGGGAATCTCGAACGTCGCCTCGGTGAACAAGCGCCCCGCGAAGCCGCCGAGTCGCGCGCCCCGGTAGGCCGGGCCAACCAGACGCGCAAATTGCACTGGCGAGGTTTCGACCGTGACGGCGTTGGCATCGCAGGTGATCGCATGAAAATCAGGGCCGGTGCTGGAGTAGAAGTTCCCGGCGCGGATAGCAGCGGTGATTGCAGCCCGCGAAAGCTCCGGCGCGTTGACCACAATCCAGCCGCCGTTCCAGCCGGGATGTTCTGAGCAGATGTGCGCGTCGTCGCAAGCCAGGCCAAGCGTTTGCGGTCGCTGCGCCAACAGCGTATTCCAGTACGCACGGCCATCGCCCTTGCCGTTGAGCCAGTGACAGACGTGGTTGTAGACCTCCACGCCATCGAAGTTCCAGCGCAGCGCGTCGTCGAAAGTGTTGCCTGTCCACTGTGGATGCGCGAGGATTAGCAAGCCGCCCTGGTCCCGCGCCGCTTCGAGCGCAGCACCGAATCCCATCTCGCGCGTGATGCCGGTAAACGTGCCCAGGCAGACGACGTGATAATAGTTGCCGCTGTTATCATGCCCGTCCAACTCGACGCCGTCTAGCCAAAGCAAGGGGAAATTTTCATCATCCATCGCCGCCGCCGAACTGACCCAGTGATCGGTGCGGAAGAGAAAGCTGTAGCCTGCGCTGGCATACATATACCCCAGTTCGGAGAACGTCCTGCCACCGTCGGAGACCGTGCTGTGCAGGTGCGTGTTGCCTTTGTACCAGTGGCCTTCCATCGTGTAACGGAAACGTGATTGTCCCTCACTCACGGAGATGCTCCACGTAGCCGGTGACTTCAGCAACGCGCTCGAAGAAGACGCGCTTATGTGGTGTGGCGATCATCCTTAGCGCGTCGGCAGCGCCCAGGATGC
>JAKJAB010000034.1:16194-16539 GCA_022707725.1 Chloroflexota bacterium
AGCGATCCGCGTAAACCTGCTTGAGCGCGCCCTCGCAGGTGAAGGCGCTGTTGTCGTAGTGATCGTAGACCTCGGCGTTATAGCGCGCGCCGCCGCCCTGCGCGTTGAACGTGAATGCCAGCACACCGTGAATTTTGCGCCCGGCATACTCGCGGACGGCGTAGGTAGGACGACCGTCGATGCAGAATTCAGGGCCGTGGATGGTGATTTCGGTCATTAGGGTTACTCCTTGTACAAATAGTCGGATAGTCGTTAGTTTGACGATAATGTGGCTAAAAGGTTCTGTGCAGTGACAGGCCAGGTGAACCGTTCGCCCCATAGCAAGCCGGCATGACGCTTCGCAGC
>JAKJAB010000350.1:0-3877 GCA_022707725.1 Chloroflexota bacterium
TGCCATTCAGCGCCTCAATCCGGCCTTCGACCGCTCATGGATTCGCAAATTCTGGAAGTTCAGCGAGATCTACGCGCAGCCTGTGCCTTTCCTCAACCATTCGCAGAACATCCCGCCGATCCAGACGCCCATCCCTAACCTTTACATGGCGAACATGAGCCAGGTGTACCCGTGGGATCGCGGCACCAACTACGCGGTGGAAATTGGGCGGCGCGCAGCGGCAATGGTTGGGAGTAGGGAGTATGGTTGGGAGTAGGGAGTAGGGAGTATGGAAGAACCTCAGGTGGCGATCTTTATCGATTTCGAGAATGTGGCGATTTCGGCGGAGGATTTGTACGGCAAGTGCGATCTGGGACTGATCATGGCTGTGGCGGAACGGTGGGGACGCCTCGTCATCCGCCGCGCGTACTGCGACTGGACCGGCTTCGAGCAGTACCAGCAAGACCTGATCGAGCACGCCATCGAACTGACACAGTTGTTCCGCTACAGTGCGCGCCATCGCAAGAATGCCGCAGATATCCAAATGGTGGTCGACGCGCTGGAAACCGCCTTCACCCACCCCGAAATCGAGAACTTCATCCTCGTCACTGGCGACAGCGACTTCAGCGCCGTTGCACGCAAACTGCGCGCCTACGGCAAGACGGTGATAGGGGTGGGCTTGCGCCAATCCACCAGCGAGGTGTTGGTCAAAGCGTGCGACCATTTTGTGCTCTACGACACGCTCATCGAGGATACCCGCACCTCGGTCTACCGGTTGGAGAAAGCGCGCCAACTGCTGCTTGACGTGATGCGCCTGTTGCTCCCCCAGGTCGAAGGCAAAACCGTTAACGGCAGCCAACTCAAGGTGATGATGCTCAAGATGGATCCCACCTTCAGTGAGGGCGACTTGGGTTACCCGCAGTTTCGCAGCTTCCTGGAAGCGCAATCCGACCTGGTCAGGGTGGACGTGCGCGAGCAAATTCTCTGGGTGTCGCTCAAGCCCGCTGCGGCCCTCTCTGCCACCGAGGACGAATTGATGCAGTATCGCGTTGCCCTCAGCACCACCGGGTTATCCCTGCTGGATCCGCACACGCGCGCCGACATCTTGCTCGATCTGTACGCGCTGCTCTCCGATTCGCCCGGTGTTTACACCTTCGATCAGACCATCATCCACCTGAAAGCGAAGTACGATACGGAGAACATCCTGCGCTCGCGCGAAGAGGTGCAGGAAGTCGTCAAACTGCTCAGATACGCCGACGTGCTCGCAGCGCGGCCTCAATCCTGGCAACTCGATACACTTACCATCAAAGCAGGTTTGCAAGCTCAGGATTTCGTCGACCGTAGCGAAAGCGCTTACCTGATCGTCATGCTCCAGAATAACCTGGAATTGAAACCCGACATGCTGGCGCAATTGCTTTTTGGGACGCTGGACCAGCGCGCGCGGGTGATGCGGCTGATTGCGCTGGCCCGGCAGGCCTGGTCGGCGGCGTTGGAATCGGCCCGCAAAGCCCGAGTACCGCTCAACGAGGGCGCTTGTTATCTCAACGACATCGAACAATTGCTGCCTATCCTGCAAGCGATGGAAAAGGTACAACTGACCGGTCCGGTGTCGCTTGAGCGGGCGGCGCAGTTGAACCAGGAGGGCCTGCAAATCCGCATGACGGACTTCGAGCAAGCCCGCGAATACTTCATCCAGGCTGCGCGGATGATGTGCGATTTGTTGCGCGCCGGACGGCAGGGCGCTGGGCGGATGGAGCTAGAGTGGTATCTCGCCAGTTATTGTGCCGCGAGCGGTGGCCTGCACTATTTCCGTTCCGAGTACACCCGCGCGAAGGAATACTACCTGGCGTTTTTCGCCCTGGCTAAAGAAACCGAGCCGGTTTGGGAAAAAGTGCAGCGCCTGGTGGAACCCCTGCTGTCGTTCTACTTTATCATTGCGGCCGGCGCCCACGGTGAACTGCTCGAGTTCCGACCGGGGCGCACGCACCCCGCGCGTATGGCCATCGCGCTTTACACCTATCCCAACGAGACCGTGCGCGACCAGTGGCTCGCGCTGGTGCAGGAACTCTACGCGATCAACCCGGCAGTGCTGCGCAGTGTCGTTCGCCGCTTGGAAGTGCTTGAACAAACGACGCAAGTGCCCGGTGCGCGGGAAACCCGGCTGGCTCTGGAAACCAATGTGTTGACGCGGGACTGATGGATACAGCAAAATATGCTCACGTAAAATTATACGCAATTCTAACCAAAAAGGCTTGACAAACGCTCCAACATGCCCTATACTATAATTACCTGAAGCCCCAAGGCACGAAGTTACAACAGGGGAAGACAATCGAAAAGTAAGCTAAAGTTGGTAAGCGGCAGACATCTTCATCCAATTGGAGAAGAAAGAAACCGTAAGTCAATGAAAAGGTAGAAACAATACCAGGAAATTGACAAGCAGAGAAGTTGCACGAAAGAACAACTCACTGGGAACCAACGTAGGCCATCTTCCATTAGTGAATGGAAGCAAGTAAATTGTCCAAAACTGAAAAGTAACCAAGTAACTTGGGGCTTCACCTTGTCTCGACCCCGTTGCGCTTCTAGTGGCTGAGGCGCACCGCGATAATGCTGATTGCCAGCGCCACCAGCAACACGATGACAACAAATGTCGCCAACCGCCGTTCCAGCCTGGTTGGCTCCACCATTCGCCCCGAAATCCACAGAAAAACGCCGCCGGCCAGACCGAAGCCTAGCAGTACCCCGATGGTATAAACCATTGCTGTCGCCATCAAGCGCGGCAGATCTACGGTGATGATCAGCCGGCCGAACACGACGATGGCAAAGCGGCTGCCCAGAAAGGCGTAGGCGCCGGCGATCACCAACGCGCTGCCCATCATCAGCGCGCCGAGCATTTGCTTTCTGCCGCGTTCGATCCACCAGGTAACCGCGCCGAGCACCAACAGCGCCAGCGCAAAGGTAAACACCATGATCGAGAGGAATTCAATCGCCATAAGTCCTCCTATGGGAGCAGTCTGGGCATCGTCAATCGGGCAGTCAAATCGCCAAGATCCTGAAACCAATAATAGTGCAGAAGCGGCAAAGCGTCAATGCGCTTTTACGTTTTCCTCTTATAATCCGTTTCATTCGTTAGATCCGTTGACAAGGAGTGTGCAATGAACCCTCAAGGAAAAACCGCTTTGGTGACGGGCGGCGCGGTGCGAGTGGGGCGCGCGATGACGCTGGCCCTGGCGCGCAGCGGCGCGAATGTGGTCGTCCATTACAACAGCTCGGCAGGACCGGCGGAGGAGACGGCCGCCGCAGCCCGCGCGCTGGGCGTCGAGGCGCGGATTGTGCAGGCGGATATCGGCGATCCTGAAGCCGTTGCCGGGCTGGTGCGCGCCGTCGAAGCGGCATTTGGCGGCGTGGATATCCTGGTGAACAGTGCCTCGCCCTTCGTCCGCAAGGCGTTGCACGAAACGACGTTGGAAGATTGGCATTTCGTGCTCGGCGCGCTGCTCGATGGGCCGTTTTTGCTCGCGCAGGCCTTTGCGCCAGGGATGATGGCGCGCGGCGAGGGAGTGATTGTCAATATACTCGATCAGGCTGCCTTTGGACCGTTTCCTTCGCACCTGGCGCACAGCGTCGGTAAACACGGCCTGCTCGGCCTCACCCGCAACCTAGCGGCGGCGTTAGCGCCGAACGTGCGCGTCAATGCCATCGCCCCGGGGCCGGTGCTGCCGCCGGCGGATTATATGCCGGAGCAGAACGACCGCATCGCTGCAAAGACACTGCTGCAACGTTGGGGTTCGCCTGACGATGTGGTGAGGGCGCTGCTCTACCTCATCGACGCGGATTACGTCACCGGCGACGTCCTCTTCGTCGATGGCGGCGAACGCTGGAAGTAATACATTCGCCCATT
>JAKJAB010000350.1:3890-4155 GCA_022707725.1 Chloroflexota bacterium
CCGCCTATGGAAAACGAAAACGCAGACCGCTTACAGAAAATTCTCGCTGCGGCGGGGTATGGCTCGCGCCGCGCCTGTGAAGAAATGATTGCGGGGGGGCGTGTGACCGTCGATGGCCGCATCGCACAGTTGGGCGACAAGGCCGACCCGGCGACGCAGCGCATCACGCTGGACGGTGAACCGATCCGCCAGCCCAAAGGTCACACCTACGTGGCCCTTTACAAACCGCGTGGCTACATCACCACCACCAGTGACCCCGAAGGGC
>JAKJAB010000351.1:0-291 GCA_022707725.1 Chloroflexota bacterium
ATCATCCCCGCGTTGGAAAGCGCGCACGCCGTCGCCGAAGCCCTCAAACGCGCCCCTGCGATGTCGCCGGATGCCCTGATGATTATCAACGTCAGCGGGCGTGGGGACAAGGATATGCATACAGTGGCGCAGGTGTTGGGAGTACAAATCTAAAAATGAGCAGAATCACAAAAACCTTTCAGCTTCTCGAACAAAATGGCTACAAGGCGCTGATGCCCTACGTGACGATGGGCTATCCGGCGCTGGAAAGCGCGCTGGATATCGTTCCGGCGCTGGCGGAGGCGGGGGCGG
>JAKJAB010000351.1:384-4152 GCA_022707725.1 Chloroflexota bacterium
AGCGACGCTCCGCGGGCGCGGCGTAACTGTGCCGTTCGTGCTGATGGGTTACTACAATCCCATTATGCAGTTTGGTTTCGAGCGATTCGCGGAACAGGCCGTGGCCTCCGGCATCGACGGACTCATCGTGCCCGACCTGCCGCCGGAAGAGGCCGGGGCGCTATACAAAGCAGCGACGGCGCGCGGGTTGGACGTCATCTTCCTGCTGGCCCCCACCTCCGATGTGCAGCGCGTGCAGACGGTGACGGCGCTGTCGGGAGGCTTCGTCTACCTCGTGTCGCTCGTCGGCGTGACGGGAGCGCGGGAGAGCCTGCCACCCGATCTAGCGGACTTCGTCGCCCGCGTGCGCGCGGTCACGGAAAAGCCGCTGGCCGTGGGGTTCGGCATCGCTACGCCAGAGCAGGCCGCGCAGGTGGCGCAGATCGCGGATGGCGTCATCGTCGGCAGCGCGCTCGTCAAGGCGGTAGGGTCGGCGGAGCATCCGGCAGAGGCAGCGCGGGCGTTCACAGCGGCGCTGCGGGCCGCAATTTGACAAGTAGCGCATTTCAGCTAATATAGTAACAGTTTGGATCAAGTTATGCAGAGAAGTCATACGATGATAACGCACATCATTTTAGCCCTGGCTCAGCAGCCTCAGCCTTACACCTTGTGGAGGGCCGGTTAGCGCTACCTGGGAATTTACCAAAGAAGAAGTCAGCCTACCGGTTCTCGGTAGGCTGATTTTTTTATTAGCACGTCAACAACAGCCATTATTCAGTTCAACAAGGAGGAATGCGATGGAGATGAAAACGGGGTTCAAGTTAGAAACTATGTTGGTTTCGGATAATCATTTGCCGACGCTACTCGGCGAGTGTTTGCCAGAACAGCGCGTCTACGAAGGGCTTGAGGGGGTCCTGGCGGGACGCACTGCCATCTGTGACATCGACGGCGATGTGGGTGCGTTGCAATTTCGTGGCATCGACATCCGCGAACTGGCCGAACATTCAAATTACGAAGAAGTCGTCTACTTGCTGTGGACGAACGAATTGCCCACAAGCAACCAGTTGTGGGCGTTCAAGGCCGCCCTGGCCGCCGAACGCGAGGTGGATGCCGGTATCTACGAAATCTTACGTTTCCTCTCCCATTATATGAAACCAATGGATGCGCTGCGCACGGCCGTCTCCGCGCTGGCCTCCGACAATCCCGGCGAAGACAATACCAGCCCTGAGTCACGTCTAGCCAAAGCGATCTACCTGACGGCCAAGTTCCCCACGCTCGTCGCTTACTACTGCCGCGAGTCCCAGGGAAAAATGTGGGTGCGCCCCGATCCCAAACTCGACCATGCCGCCAACTTCCTCTATATGATGCACGGCAGACGCCCTACCCCCGTCGAAGCGCGGGCGATGGATTTGACGATGCTGGTGATGGTGGAACACGGCTTCAACGCCTCGACGTTTGCCGCCAGAGTGACGGCGTCGACGCTATCGGATATGGGAGCGGCGATCACGTCGGCAATGGGAACGCTCAAAGGGCCGCTGCACGGCGGAGCGAACCAGGGAGCGTTGGAGATGCTGTTCGAGATCGGAACCCTGGACAGGGTGGAACCATACATCGATGCGGCGCTGTCGGCCAAACAACGCATCCTGGGGTTCGGCCATCGCATCTATCGCAAAGCGGGCGACTCGCGTGTGCCGTTCATCAAAAATATGCTCTACCAACTGTGCGCGCAGTCGGGCGACTTCCATTTGTACGAATTAGCGGACGCGGTGGCGCAAACGGTCTGGGAGAAAAAGCGGCTGTTTGCCAACGTGGACTTCTACCTCGCGCCTATGCTGCATATGCTCGGCATCTCGGTGGACCTGCTGACGCCGTTCTTCGCAATGTGCCGCATCGCCGGGTGGACGGCGCACGTGATGGAGCAATACGCCAACAACCGGCTGATCCGGCCTGGTTCGTTATACGTCGGCCCGGTGGGGAGGCCTTATATCCCACTCGATCAACGCGAAGGAGCCATTGTCCCCAACTTCTAGATTATGACGACGATGCTATACTTCATCTATGAGATCTAGCAACCACGATCATAGACGGATTGTCGTCAAAGTTGGCACCAGCGTCCTGACCGGCGGAACCCGCAATTTGAGCCTGCCGCACATGGTCGAACTGGTGCGGCAGTGCGCCGAATTGCACTATCAAGGCCACGAGGTGATCATCTGCACGTCGGGCGCAGTGGCCGTGGGACGGGCGCGTCTCGGCTTCCCCGATCTGCCCGCCACGGTCGCCAACAAACAGATGCTCGCCGCCGTAGGCCAGAGCCGTCTGATGCTCACCTGGGAGCGATTCTTCGAGATTTACAGCATCCACGTCGGCCAGATTTTACTGACCTACGGTGACGTCGAAAGCCGCCATCGCTTCCTCAACGCGCAGGACACGCTCAACACCCTGCTCGAACACCGTATCATCCCCGTGATCAACGAAAATGACGCCGTCGCCACCGACGAGATCAAAATCGGCGACAACGACAACCTCTCGGCGCTCGTAGCGGTGCTGGCGAACGCCGACCTGCTCATCATGCTCACGGATCAGCCGGGGTTGTTCACCGCCGACCCGCGCGAAAACCCGGATGCGCAACTCATTCACGAAGTCGATGTGATCGACGAGAACTTGCTCGCGTTGGCGGGTGGCAGTCGCAGCGGATTGGGCGTGGGCGGGATGACAACAAAGTTGCAAGCTGCCGCCGTTGCGCGGCGGGCCGGCGTGGATGCGGTGATTGCGGCGGGGACGGAGCTGGACGTGCTGACGCGCATCGTCGGCGGTGAGATGGTGGGCACGCACTTCGCAGCGCTGGAGACGCCGCCGGAGAATCGCAAACGGTGGATTCTAGCAGGCGTCACGCACACCGGCTACCTCGTCGTGGACAAGGGCGCCGCGCGCGCCCTGAGCCGTCGCGGGAGCAGCCTGCTGCCCGCCGGCATCCTTGCCGTCCACGGCAGCTTCGACCGGGGCGACACCGTCTCCATCCTCAGCGAGAACAACGGTGAAATCGCGCGCGGCATCATCCGCTACACCAGCGAAGACTTACGGCAAATCAAGGGGTGCCATTCTGACAATATCGCCGAACGGCTGGGATACACGTATGGCGCGGTGGCTGTGCATCGGAATGATATGATTGTGTTATAGCTATCAGCTTTCAGCGGTCAGCTATCAAATTTCTAGCTGATAGCTGAGGGCTGACTGCTGATAGCCAGAATGGAGGAACGATGAACGAAGCAGGCATACACGTGGACTTGAACGCGATGGGCCGCGCCGCGAAAGCCGTAAGCCGGAAATTGGCGACGGCGACGACCGCGCAAAAGAATGCGGCGCTGCTGGCAATTGCGGATGAACTCGAAGCGCAGGCGGCGCCTGTGCTGGCGCAGAACGCGCTTGATATCGCGGATGCGCGGGCGAAAGGGGTATCGGATGCCCTGCTGGATCGCCTGCTGCTGACGGAGGCGCGTGTGGCCGGATTGGCGGCGGATACGCGCAAGGTTGTTGGCTTGCCCGATCCCGTCGGCGCGGAAATCGAAGGCCGGCTGCTGCCCAACGGCATCCGCCTGAGCCGTCGCCGCATCCCCATCGGCGTGCTCGGCGTCATCTACGAAGCGCGACCCAACGTCACCATCGACATCGCCGCGCTCTCGCTCAAGACCGGCAACGCCGTCATCCTGCGCGGCGGCAGCGAAACCTTGCGCAGCAATCTGGCGCTGGTCGCCGTGATCCAGGCCGCGCTCGCCAAAGTGGGCCTACCCC
>JAKJAB010000352.1:0-3771 GCA_022707725.1 Chloroflexota bacterium
GCCGAACTCGTGGATGCGTTCGTCGAGGGGACGGACGTGGTGGAAGAGGAAGTGCTCGACATCGACGAGGACGCATTCCGCGAAAACCGGTTGGACGCGCAGCTTTACGGCGCCCTGTTGGTCCCGGCGGTCGAACGGTTCTTGCAGCCCGGCAAGGCTGCCACGAGCGCCAGCCCTTCCGTCGAGGAGAACAAACGCGACATTGCGGCCTCTTTCGCCGAGACGATGGATCCGGAGACGCTCTATCTCCTCGGCCCCGGCACCACGGTCAAGGCTATTGCGGATGAGCTGGCGCTGCCCAAAACCCTGCTCGGCGTGGACGCGGTGTGCGACGGGGCGCTGGTCGCGGCGGACGTGAACGAGCGCGCAATCCTCGGCTTGCTCGAACGGTATCCTCAACGTAAAATCGTAGTCACGCCGCTGGGAGGCAACGGCTTCATCTTTGGGCGGGGGAACAAGCAATTCACACCGGAGGTCATTCGCCAGGTGGGGCGTGAGCACATCTTTGTCGTCGGCGCGGAAGACAAGATGCGCCAGTTGCCCGGCCTGCGCGTCGATACCGGCGACGCAGCCCTCGATGAGTCACTCGGCGGCTACTTCGAAGTCGCCGTCGGCTACAGGCGTGGGCGGGTGATGAAGGTGTTGATTGCGTGAGTGTGGTGACAATTTTTACCACGAATCTTCACGAATCTACACTAATTTTGATTTTTTGTTTGTGCAGGTTAGGGGGTATTTCGGAAGGAATGAAGCTATGACGCAGAAAATGACAAATCATCCTTTGGCCGAAGTCTTTGGTTTTCCGCCGGACAATTTTTCCGCGAAAGCACAACACTACCGAAGGCACAAACTTTGCCCGTATAACAATCGCGTGCCCTCTTGTACCAAAGATAAAGCCAATGCCCCATTGGGCGTGTGCAGTATCTATGCTGGGGATGAATTGGCGATTACGTGCCCAATTCGCTTTCGGCAGGATTGGCGGATCGCCAGCGATGCGGCGACTTTTCTCTTTGATACGTCGGCGAATTGGACATCGTTAACTGAGGTACGGCTCAATACCTTGAACGGGCAGAGCGCCGGCAACATTGATGTTGTGTTGGTTGCCTATGATGATCGAGGGCAGATTGTTGACTTTGGTTCTCTGGAAGTGCAATCTGTTTACATCTCTGGCAATATCCGACTACCTTTCGAGCTTTATCTTGCCGCGCCGGAAGCGCGCTATAATATGGATTGGTCAACACAGAGATCGTATCCCCGGCCTGACTATCTTTCGTCGTCGCGTAAACGTTTAGCCCCGCAGTTGATCTATAAGGGTGGTATTCTCAATGCCTGGCAGAAGAAGATGGCTGTGGCGCTCCATAGCGGCTTTTACCAAACGATGCCTGTCCTACCAGAAGTATCGGAAGCGTCGGCCAACCTGGCCTGGTTTATCTATGATCTCGAATATGATGACGCGCAAGGTGTTTATCAGCTTGTTCTAACACGAACCGTCTATACGCAGTTCAAACCCGCTCTGGATACCATTACAACACCTGCTCCCGGCTTGGTCGAGGATTTTGTAGCCTATCTACAGGAAAAGCTGGACGCGCATCTTGAGGAACAAAACCCCCCTGATGCGCCTATCTTGACCGATGTCTTGGAAGTGTAGTGTGCTTTATGCAACAACTAAGTTTTCTACCAGAGAATACGCATAAAATCATCAACGTGGCTTCTGTAAAGCAGCGCAGCCCTTTCCGTTATCCGGGTGGCAAGACGTGGCTTGTCCCGCGTATCCGTCGTTGGCTACTCAGTTTACTAGAGCCTCCTGGAGAGTTTTTCGAAGTCTTTGCCGGCGGGGCGATTGTTGGTCTGACGGTGGCAGCCGAAGAATTAGCCGCACATGTCACGTTGGTGGAGTTGGATGAGCAAATTGCTGCGGTTTGGCAAGCCATTCTGGGAGATGAAGGAGAGTGGTTGGCAGAAGCGATTGTCGAGTTTGAATTTAGCTCAGAAAATGTGGAACACGTGCTCTCGCGTGATTCACTCTCGCAGCGCGAACAGGCATTTGCGACCATTCTCAGGAACCGCGTTAACCATGGCGGCATACTTGCGCCTGGAGCCGGGAGGATCAGGGCGGGTGAGGGAAGCCGGGGAATGCGCTCACGCTGGTATCCTGAAACGTTAAGCCAACGAATTCACAATATCGCTGCTATTCGTGATCGCCTTTCTTTTATCCACGGAGATGGAATGCAAGTGCTCTGCGAACATGCCACTGACGCTGACGCAGCCTTTTTCATCGATCCGCCGTATACGGCTGCCGGAAAGCGCGCCGGCTCGCGTCTTTACACGTATCATGAGTTGGATCACGAAAATTTATTTTGTATTGCGGAGACCTTGCAGGGCGATTTTTTGATGACTTACGATAATTGCCAGGGCGTGCGCCAGTTGGCGCGTAAGCATGGCTTCGATATGGAACCAATTGCGATGAAGAATACACATCATGCTCAGATGACAGAGTTACTGATTGGGAAGAATCTTGACTGGTTGAGACAGAGTATACATCCCCAATTCTAAACCCCTATTGTTGATGGAGGAACCGATGACTCGAAAACTTTCGCATAAAAACCCAACGAATTTGCAGACGTTTTACTATGGCGCGCCGTACTACCCCGAACACTGGGACGCCGCCACCCGCGAGAAGGACCCGGAATGGATGGTCGAAGCCGGGTTCAACGTCGTCCGCATGGCAGAGTTCGCCTGGGACTTGATGGAGCCGCGCGAGGGTGAATTCAATTTTGCGCTGTTCGACGAGACGATTGCCCGGCTCGGCGAGAAGGGCATTGCGACGATCCTCTGCACGCCGACGGCGACGCCGCCCCGTTGGCTCACGCGCGCGCATCCAGACGCGCTGCGCGTCGATGCGGATGGCGCAAGGATGCAGCACGGGTCGCGGCAGCACGCCTGCCCGAGCAGCCCCGTCTTTCGCCTGTACAGCCGCGCGATCACCCAGGCGATGGCCGAACACTTCGCGGACAACCCACACGTGGTTGGCTGGCAGACCGACAACGAGCTGAACTGCCACTTCAGCGAGTGCCACTGCGAGAACTGCCAGGTCGCCTTCCGCGAGTTCCTGCGCGAGAAGTATCAGGACGACATCGGCGCGCTCAACATTGCGTGGGGCAACGCGTTCTGGGCGCTCACCTTCGGCAGCTTCGACGAAATCCAGACGCCCAAGAACGCCAAACCGGCCTACGCCAATCCCGCGCATCTGCTGGACTACGCCCGCTTCATCTCGTGGAACGTCACCCGCTTCCAGCGCGAGCAGGTGGAAATCCTGCGGGCGGCGAATCCGGCGTGGTTCGTCACCCACAACGGGACGTTCCGCCACATCGACTATCGCGGCGACTTCACCCAAGACCTGGATTTTCTGGGCTTCGACGTGTACCCGTTCTTCATTCCCGATCCGGAACACCGTCCTCTTGCTCAGGCGTTTATGCTGGATCACACCCGCGCGTGGTCGGGCAACTTTATGATCCCGGAGCAGCAATCCGGGCCGGGCGGGCAGGGCGGCTACTTCCACGACAACCCGGAACCCGAAGAGATCAAGCGGATGGCCTACACGTCCATTGCCCACGGCGCGGATAGCCTGCTTTTCTTCCGCTGGCGGACGTGTCGTTTCGGCGCGGAGGAGTACTGGTGCGGCATCCTCGATCACGACAACGCGCGCCGCCGTCGCTACGACGAGGTCAAGACGCTCGGGCAAGAGCTGCAAGTCGTCGGGGCGGAGGTGTTGGG
>JAKJAB010000352.1:3869-4143 GCA_022707725.1 Chloroflexota bacterium
TCGCGGGGCTGATCCACGGCTTTTTCTACAAGCGCGGCTATGCCGTGGGCTGCGTGCACCCTTCAGACGACTTGAGCGGGCTGAAAGCCTACATCATCCCGCACTGGGCGCTTTTCAATCCCGACTGGCTGCCGAATCTGACCGCGTTCGTCGAGAACGGCGGCACGCTTGTCATCGGGGCGCGGACGGGGACGAAAGACTGGCACAACAACGTCATCGCCGAGACGCCGCCGGGCGTGCTGCGCGAATTGACGGGAACGCGGGTCGCCGAGTA
>JAKJAB010000353.1 GCA_022707725.1 Chloroflexota bacterium
CGCGCTTCACCGTGATCGGCGCGACGACGCGACTAGCGTTGCTCTCCGCACCGCTGCGGACGCGCTTCGGCGCGACTTACCGGTTGGATTTCTACGACGAGGCGTCGCTGGAGCGCATCGTCGACAACGCGGCGCGGGCGCTCAACGTGCCGCTGGCACCCGAGGGCCGCGCCGAGATCGCGCGCCGGGGCCGCGGGACGCCGCGCGTGGCGCTGCGCGTGCTGCGCCGCGTGCGTGACTACGCGCAGGTGCGCGGCGACGGCGTCGTCGACGGCAAGGTTGCCGCCGAGGCGCTGGCGTTGCTGGAAATCGACGCGCGCGGGCTAGATGACCTCGACCGCCGCGTGCTGCACACCATCATCGAGAAGTTCGACGGCGGGCCGGTGGGGCTGGAAACCATTGCCGCGTCCGTCGGCGAGGCCGCCGACACGATCATGGACGTCGTCGAGCCATATCTCCTACAGCTTGGCTTTATCGGGCGCACGCCCCGCGGGCGGGTGGCGACGCGCCTGGCCTACGAACACCTCGAAATCCCCTACACCCAGTTAGAACAGGCCGCGTTGTTCTGAGTCGCCGAGTCGGGTTATGTTAACCACGGGGACGCTGCTTCACGATCGTTACCGGATCGACCGCATGCTGGAATTCGGCGTGATGGGCGCGATGTATCGCGCCTGGGACATCCAGCGGAATGCGCCGGTATCGGTCAAAGAGTTGACGCCCCAACCTGACCTGGATCGCGCCGTTCTCAACCGCCTGCGGGGCGAGTTCGAGCGTGAAGCGCAGATTCTCCGCACGTTGCGCCATCCCGCTATGACGACCCTCCACGATTTCTTCCACGATGAGAACACCGGCAATACTTACCTGGCCATGGATTTTGTAGACGGGGAAAGTATGGCGGACTGTATCGGCCGTGTCGGCGCGCTGCCCGAAGCGCAAGTGAAAGTTTGGGCCGCGCAGATTTTGGACGCGCTCGAGTTTTGCCACAGCCACGGCGTGCTGCACCGCGACATCAAACCGCAAAACATCATCCTCCGGCCCGACGGGCAGGCCGTCCTGGTCGGCTTCGAGCTGGCAAAGCTCTGGGACCCCAACGACCCGCGCTCGTGGACGGCCACGCGGGTGATGGGGACGCCAGAGTACGCGCCGCCGGAGCGTTGGGGCCTGCAATCCTGGCACATCAACGCGCTCAGCGACGTGTACAGCCTCGGCGCAACGCTCTATCACGCGTTGACAGGCAAAGCGCCGCAGACCGCCGGAGACCGCACGTCCAATCCTTATCAATTTGTCCCGGTCAAAGAGCTAGGGCGTGTGAGTGCGACCACCAAAGCAACCATCGTCCGGGCGATGGAGCTGCCCCGCGTCAAGCGGTTTCAGAGTGCAGCAGCGATGCGCGCTGCGCTATTGGATGAAACGCCGGTGAGCGCCATCGAGGAAGTCCAGCCGGCTCGTCTGATGATCAACACACGCGGTGAAAGGATGCGCAACTGGGCGTTGCTGGTCGTGGTCGGACTGGTGGGGTTAAGCGCTGCCGGTCTTCTCGGTGTGGCCGGGCGGATGTGGCTCAATGCACGGGACAGCAAGACACCCACGCCAGCAGCCATCATCCCCACGCTGACAGCGCCAGCAACCAGCACGACACCAGAAACTGGCGCTATGCCGCTGCCAGACAGTCCCACCATCCCCGCAGAAACGCCAGTGCCGCATCCCACAAACAGCCCCGCTGCCGTCTCCACCATCCCCAGCGGGTGGACGCTCGCATTTGGTGATGACTTCAACGACAACGCGCATGAATGGGTGGTCGGCAGTTACGAGAACGATTGGGGCATGGTGACACGCGTCATCACTGACGGCCTGTACACGTGGAACATCACCGCCGCGCGCAGCGTCGGGCGTTGGTGCACGCCCGAAATTGCGCCACTGTCCAACTTTTACCTGACGGTAGACGCCCAAAGGGTCAGCGGGCCGCTCGACGCCAGCTACGGTGTGGTCCTCCGGCATAACGCAGGGAATTATTACCTGTTCAGCATCCGCGATGACGGCTTCTTCAACCTCAACCTGTGGTACAACTTCGCCTGGCGGGCCGTCATCGATTGGACAGGCACGCTGGCGATTCGCCCCGGCGAGGTGAACCACCTGGCGGTCCTGGCCGAGGGAACGCACTTCACGCTCAACATCAATGGAGTGACGGTTGCCGAAGCCGAAGATGCACAGTTGGCGGAAGGTGAGATGGGGCTTTCGGTGCTCTTCATCACCCCAGGCAATGCGACATTCACCTTCGACCGATTCGAGGTCTCCACACCGTAGCAGTTTATCAACCTGACAGACCTGGAAAATGTGGTATGATGGGAGAGAAAAATTAGAAAAAGGATAGGAAAATAAGCTGTGATACGAGGGGTACTTTATACTGCAGGCCGTATTTTGATCGCGTTGTACACGCGGCTGTTTATGGAACTCGATATTCTGTGGCAAGCGCCGCTGCCGCCGGGTCCCAAACTCATCGTGGCAAACCATCCGAGTTTCACCGATCCTTTCGCCATCTCGCTACTTTCCTCACGCCCGATGGCAATCTTGATCACCTCTTTAGCTTTTCTGGTTCCCATATTCGGTTTCTATCTGAGAAAGTCACGCCACATTCCGGTGACGCCAGGAGCGGGACGTCCGGCGTTCGATGAAGCGTTGCGGCGGCTGAAGGCCGGCGAAACGGTAGCGCTCTTCATCGAAGGCACGACCAGCCCACAGGAAGGCGGTTTTTGCCCGCCGCGCACCGGCGCAGTACGGCTGGCGTTGAGCGCGGGCGTGCCGATTATCCCTGTAGGCATCCATCTCGTGCGGGAACGGTTGCACATCATCGAGGCCAAAATCAAGGACGAAAAGCACACCGAACAATGGTATCTGCGTGGCCCCCTGCGCATGGTCGTGGGCGAGCCGATTCACCTGGAAGGAGATGTCGAAGATCACTCCCATGTGAAGGCAGAATCACAGCGCGTGATGCAGCGGATCATCGACCTGGCTCACGAAGGCAAACGCCAACTCCAGGAAAGCGCGCTTCGCCGTGAGAGAAAGTCACGACGCATGGTGGCCGAGGCGATTTAGAGGGTTCCAGCATGAGGGTTGAAGCATGATCAACGTTTGGGGCGTGTTTTCCAATGCCCTGTGGATTCTGGGACTGGCGGTTTTGCTGGCCGTGTGGAGTTATGCCTCCTACGAAGCCGGCAGGCGCAAGCTAAGAGTTCGCCACGTCACCAATGAACTCGGCTACGCGCTGGCGCTCAACGCCGGGATGCTGCTATTTCTCGCAGGGATGGTGACTACCGAGGATCGCGTGTGGGCGCGCGGGCTATGGATTGTGCTCGGTCTAGGTGTCGTCGCCGAAAGCGTGTGGCGCATCGTCAAACACCGGAGGGCTACAGCAGCATCGACGGATGAACGCCAATAACACCCCGAACGAACGGGGATCTGGCGATCCCCGGCAAACTAGAGAGTCTATTGTACTGCCAGACCAACGCCGGCGCATCTGGCTGGCTCTCGTCTTGCCCATCATCGTGATGCTCGGCGTGAGCCTGGTGGGACGGATCGCCGGTCACGTCGTCGTGCGCACGCTGTTCGGGATGCTCGGCGCGGCAGCCGGTGGGTTGGCAGCCGGAGTCACGGTCAAGCGGTTCGTTGCGTATGGCAAAGGCAATGGCGAGGTGATCTTCGGCCTCGGCGCGACAACGGCCATCGGCGTGATCGCCATTGGCTACTTATATCTATTTTATATCGACAACGATATGCAGGCCATCCGCACCCTGGCGCGCAACGTCGAACAGACGGCCATCTTTGTGGAGTTTCTGAGCGCGCAATACGCCGGAACGTTGTGGGCCACGCGCTTGTTTCCCAAAATAAAACGTGAAACGTGAGTTGTCTCACGTTTCACGTCTTCCTCCTTACGCATCCGTCATACTTTACTCGCCCAGGCGCGTGACGTTCCCCGAACCGGTGATTCGCTGATCGATGGCCGGACGCCCGGCGTAAGCGACGTCCCCACTACCCGCGATGTGAATGGAAAGGGATTCGTTGGCCTGCAGCGTTACTGAACCACTGCCGAAGATGTCCACCGTCACCGCGGCGCTATCCACGTTTCTGGCTCGATA
>JAKJAB010000354.1:0-242 GCA_022707725.1 Chloroflexota bacterium
TGACGGTGAATGTTCTTGCTGTGCCTACTTGGTGATTTGTGTCTAGTTGGACTGTCTTGCCTGATGCTACTGCCCAATTTATACGGTTCAATGTCGTGCTATTGAAGGTGCCTGAATGTGTTGAGGTGACAGACTGGTTCCCGCCAGTGTAGTTCACGGTGAGAATCCCGTTATTCTGGTCCCAAATGCCACTCGAGAAGTTAATGTCCCCTCCAACAGTCAGAGTGTACACATTGCCGGCG
>JAKJAB010000354.1:257-4131 GCA_022707725.1 Chloroflexota bacterium
AATCGAACCTTCCACCGGCAATTTCGAAATCGCCACCGACTTGGAGCGTCGTATTGTGGTTGTTTGAGATTCTGAATTCATAATCTCCACCTCCTGTTGCCTGTAACACAAAGTTGCCATTGACAACCATAGTGTTCCCCTCGGGAACAGAGGCGCTGATGGAACTGCTGTAACTGACAATGTTGATTGTCAGATTCCCGAAAATGGTATTGTTTGGAAAGGCTGCGCCGGTACCAGCCCAGTTCATGATCACCACTGTGCTCGTAGAAAAGAAATCTCTTGTGGACGAACCAGGCAAAGTGCCGGATGCTACATTGTGATTGTAAGTGCCCCCGTGGTTGATTCGGAACGTTGGCACTGAGACTAAGTGGTTCGCCGTCAGGATACCACCATTCTCTATCTGAATTGAGGCTCCTGTTCCTGATACAGTCCAGGCGTCTGCGGTTGTCATGTTGTGCTCATTTTGTATGACAAAGCTATCGCCGTCGGTAAAATTCGTCGGTGAGAGACCGCCACCGGTGCGGTTGGTGTTCCAGCTTGCGATCAGGTTGGGTGCAAGACTTCCTTGCGAGTAGTAGATCTGTCCTGCTGTCCTCGCCACCTGCACCGGCATCACCCCCCACAGCCCCGCCGCCAACGCCAGGGCCATCGCCAGCAAAGTCATCGCACGCAAAATTGGTTGGATTTTCATTTCCGCTCCTTTCGTCGTTGATTGAAAACAGTTCGCGCCCCCAGGCGTGAACATCCTGATAAGATAAGCCTTACGCAGTCAATCCTGACGGGACGCACATCCGGTCATGGGAAGTCTCGGATATGATTCAGGCGCATAGACCGGCCATGAATTTCAAACGAATAAACGAAGGAGCACCGCGACTGACGCGAGTTTTTCGTTTAGCCAGGGCCTGAATTCGTTTATTCGTTGCCCCATTCGTGGCCGGCAAGCCAACCGCCTGATTACAGTCTTGGTACGATGAGAATTATTCGCAAGAATGTTGTTGCGTATGTGAAGGACGCCACCTGGCACATAGTATAAGCGCGTCCCACCTGTGGGTCAAACATTAACGATTTGATTATAGTGGGTTTTCGCAAAGTACAAATCGCATAATGTTCAAGATGCGCAACGTGTGTTACAATCCCAATGTGATGAAACCTGAGGCCCTGTTCTCGCTCATGGCTCACAAACTGGACGAACGCCCCCTGCCGCGCGCGCGCCTCATCGGCATTAACGGTGTGGACACCGCCGGCAAAACGCGCTTCGCCCAGGACTTTGCTGCGTTCCTGCGCGCCCAGAGACGCGACGTCGCGCTCGTCCACGGAGACGATTTCCATAACCCGCGCGCGATCCGCCGTCAGGGCGACGACCCGGTGCGCGGCTACGTCGAGCACGCTTTCAACCTGCCCCTGCAGGAACGCGAACTGCTGGCCCCAATCTGGCGCGGCGAAACGTTCGACAAAACGCTCGCGCTGCTCGACCTGGATTCCGACACGCCCACCGCCATCCGCCGCTACACCGTCCGCCGCGAGACTATCGTGCTCGTGGAAGGCGTTCTGCTCTTCCGCCCCCCTATCGACGCCTACTTCGACCTGCGCCTCTTCCTGTCCATCCCCTTCGACGAAGTCCTCCGCCGCGCCGCCGCCCGCGACGTACCGCACTACGGCGACGATTACCTGGAGCGCTACCGGTTTCGCTATATTCCTGTCCAGCAGTGGTATTTGGAAACCTACCACCCGCAGGAACGCAGCGATATTGTGATCGACAACGCGGATTACGCGGATCCGCGCATCATCCGGCAGCCTCTTGAAGATTGTGCTATAATAAGACCAACAGCAACTTGAACTAGCCTGGGGTAATGCCGTTACGCCCGTGCGATTATCACATCCCAACAACAGGAGTGACGTATGAAAATTACTATAACATTGAACAACACCCCCCGCACCTTCGACATCGAGCCGCGCGAGACGCTCTTTCATTTGCTGCGGCGCAGCGGCATCAAGAGCGTCAAGTTCGGCAGTGAGGACGGTACGGACGGCTACAGTACCGTGTTGCTGAACGGCAAGTTGTGCAGCAGCGTCGTCCTGTTGGCGGCGCAGGCCGATGGCGCGACCGTGCTCACCGTCGAAGGGCTGAGCGGCCACCAACGCCCCGGCTGGAATCAGAGGGCCGAGTGGCACCCGCTGCAACGCGCGTTCATCGAGACCGGCGCAATCCAGAGCGGCTACGACACACCCGCGTTGATCCTCGCCGGCAAGGCGCTGCTCGACCGCAGCCCGCGCCCCACCGAAGCTGAGGTGCGCGACGCGATCAGCGGCATCGTCTCCCGCGAGACCGGTTACATCAAGCCGGTGCAGGCGATTCTGCGCGCGGCGGCCTACCTGCGCGGCGAAGACCCCGGTCCCGTGGAAGGCGGTTCGGCTCTGGGCGACCTCGGCGAGGCGCTGTTCCGCCCGCCGGAGGGCCTGTTTGCGTCGCCCGACGCGCCCGAACCACTGGATTTCGGCGGCGGCGGTGGGACAGATACCCAGACCCGCGTCAAAGTGCAGCCCAAGATCGTCGTCACGACCGGGCCGGAGAAATTCGCCGTCGTCGGCAAGGCGCTGCCCAAGGTGGACGCGCCCAAGCTGGCGCAGGGTTTGCCCGCGTTCGTCGCCGACTTCGAGCGGCCGGGGATGCTTTACGCCAAAATCCTCCACAGCCCGCACGCCCACGCGCGCATCAAGGACATTGACACGCGCCAGGCCGAAGCGCTGCCCGGCGTCCGCGCGGTGCTGACGTACAAGAACGTCCCGCGCGTGGTCTACTCGACGGCGGGGCAGAGCTACCCGATTCCGGGACCGCTGGATTACGTCAGCTTCGACGACAAAGTGCGCTACGTGGGCGACCGCGTCGCCGCCGTCGCCGCCGAGACGCCGGAGATTGCGGCGCAGGCGGTGGAACTCATCAAGGTGACCTACGAAGTGCTGCCGCCCGTCCTCACGCTCGACGCCGCGATGGCCGAGGGCGCGCCGGTCATCCACGACCAACCGGACTACGTCAATTTCGGCGATAGCGATCCGGCCAAGAACCTCGTCGCCAAAGTGAAAATCGACATCGGCGATGTGGACGCGGTGTGCGCGGGGGCCGACTACGTCTTCGAGACCGAGGTGGAGACGCAGAAGATGAAGCACGTGCCGCTGGAGCCGTGGGTCACGCTCACCTACTGGGACGAGGACGACCGCCTGGTCATCATGACCTCGACGCAGGTGCCGTTCCACGTCCGCCGCATCCTCGCGCCCGTGCTCGGCCTCACGGAGGGGCAGATTCGGGTGATCAAGCCGCGCATCGGCGCGGCGTTCGGCAACAAGCAGGAGGTTTACGAGGACATTCCCGCGCACCTGACCATCGCCACGGGCCGCCCGGTGCTGCTGGAATTGACCCGCGAGGAGCAGTTCGTCTACACCGTCACCCGCCACCCGATGCGCGTGCGCTATCGTGTCGGCGTCACCAAAGACGGGACGATGGTCGCCCAGGATATGCGCGCGTGGAGCGATACCGGCGCGTATGGCGGGCACGGGCTGACGGTGCTCGGCAACACCGGCCACAAGACATTGCCGATTTACAACACGCCCAACGTCCGCTTCTGGGGCGAGACGTATTACACGACGCTGCCGCGCGCGGGCGCGTATCGGGGGTACGGCGTCACCCAGGGCGTCGTCGCCACCGAGACGCTCATCACCCGCATGGCAACAGAGATGGGGATGGACCCGCTGGCCTTCCGGCTGAACAACATCGTCAAGCCGCACACTGAGAACATTATGAGCAAGGAGTGGAGCGAGGGGCGCGAGGCGCGCGGCGAGATGATCGAGACGAACGCGCTGCGCGAAGCGGCGATCCAGG
>JAKJAB010000355.1 GCA_022707725.1 Chloroflexota bacterium
CGCCTGGAGCGACTCGCGGCAGGCCGAAGCAGACTTGCTCGGCTTCTTCGGCGAACGTCTCTCTGGCACGGAGGACATCCGCGCCAACGGCGCCGAACCCTACGCGATGCGCCAACTCTTCATGCTGATGCGGCAGGTCACGCAGAGATGGGTCAGGGCTATGGAGCTGGAAGGCGTCAGCCACGATGCGGTGTGGCTCGTCTCGCTCATCGCCAAAATCGCGGCGCTGGCGTTGGGCGCGTGGCTTTTCTTCAATGAACGCGCGACAGTCGGCGCAGTATACCTGATCTTCGGCTACATCGGACAGTTGGAAACACCGCTCAACGCGATCCAGCGCCGCATCAGCGATCTGCAACGCGCCAGCGCCGGTATCGCCCGCGTGGAAGAGGTGCTGCACGCCGCGCCGTCCGTCGTCGAACACCCCCACCCTGTCCGCGACCTGCCGCGCGGCCCGGCTGCCGTGGCCGTAGAAAATGTAAGCTTCCAATACAACGACATCCTCAACGGAAGCAATAACGGGTCGCCAGACCACACCAGCCTCGTATTGCACAACGTCTCTTTCGACCTGGCAGCGGGCCAGGTGTTGGGCGTGCTGGGGCGCACCGGCAGCGGCAAGACGACGCTCTCGCGGCTGCTCTTTCGCCTCTACGATCCCGACCAGGGCGCAATCCGCCTTCACGGCGTCGACGTCTGCGACATGGCGCTCAGTGCGCTGCGCGAGCGGGTCGGCGTGGTGACGCAGGACGTGCAGTTGTTCCGCGCTACAGTGCGCGACAATCTGACGCTGTTCAAACCGGGGTTCGCCGATACCCAACTGGTCGATACGCTGCACACCTTAGGGCTGGGAACGTGGTACGCATCGCTGCCGCGCGGCCTCGATACGGTCTTGGAGACGGGCAGTCAGGGGCTTTCGGCGGGACAGGCGCAACTACTAGCCCTGGCGCGCGTCTTCCTGCGCGATCCCGGCCTGGTTATCCTCGACGAAGCCGCCTCGCGCCTCGACCCGGCGACGGAGCAGCAGGTCGAGCGCGCGGTCGATTTGCTGCTCGCCAACCGCACGGCCATCGTCATCGCCCACCGCTTGAACACCGTGCAGCGCGCCGATGCGATTATGATCCTGGACAACGGGCAAGTCGTTGAATACGGCCCGCGCACAGCCTTGAGCGCCGATCCGCAGTCGCGGTTCTCCAAGCTGCTGCGCACCGGATTGCAGGAGGTGCTCGCATGAAGACGCTCTCGACGTGGACTGCAACCTGGAAGCTGATTCGCTTCAATCCCCGCGCCTATCTGCAATTTAGCGTGCTTTATGTGATCCTGTTCAGCAGCAACATCGTCCCGGGCTTGCTGATCCAGGCGTTTTTCGACCATCTGACCGGAGCCGCTCCTGCGAGAATTGGGGCGGCGGGATTGCTCGGACTGCTGGCAGCCGTCGAAGTGGGGCGCGCGGTCGTCTACCTCACGCGCATCTTCGGCGAGGAGGCTTTCCGCTGTTCCGGGTGGGCGCTACTGCGGCGCAACATCTTCGCCAACATTCTCGAACGGCCAGGAGCAGACCGGCTCGCGCTGGCCTCCGGAGACGTGCTCAACCGGTTGAGCGACGACGTTATGGAACTGGCCGACTGGCCAAGTTGGCTACCCTTCCTGGCCGGGCACGGGATTTTCGCCGTCGTCGCCGTGATCATCATGCTGACGATCAACTGGCGCATCACGCTCATCGTCGTGCTGCCGATGCTGGCAATCGTGTTTATCACGCAGGTCGCCTGGGCGCGCGTGCTACAGTACGGGCGCGCCCGGCGCGAGGCAACCAGCGCCGTCACCGGCTTCCTCGGCGAGGCGCTGGACGCGGTATTGGCGGTGAAAGTCGCCAATGCCGAGGCCGACGTCACCCGCCACCTGCACGGCCTGAGCGAGACGCGGCGCAAGGCGGAGGTGAAGTTTAGCCTCTTCCTATCGCTGATCAACTGGGCGTTCAAGAACATCACCGACCTGGGATTGGGGTTGATGCTGCTGCTCGCGGCGCAGGCGATGCGCGATCCGGTGAACCCATTCACCGTCGGTGAGTTTATGCTCTTCGTGACCTATCTCACGTCGATCATCGAATTCCCGGCAAGCCTGGGCAGCTTCTTATCGGATTACCAGACGCAGGCGGTTTCGATTGAACGGCTGCTGGCGTTACAACCGAATGCACCACCAGCGGCGCTGGTTGAGCATCATCCGGTCTATCAGCGGGGCGAACTGCCCGAAGTCCCGTTCGTCCCCAGAGGCGAAGCGCACCATCTGGACACGTTGTACGTCCGAGGGTTGTCCTACGCCTATCCCGATACGGATAAGGGCGTCCGTGGCATCGATCTGACCCTGAGACAGGGGAGTTTCACCGTCGTCACCGGACGGGTAGGATCAGGGAAGACGACGCTGCTGCGGGCACTGTTGGGGCTGCTGCCCGCACAAGCCGGCGAGATTCGCTGGAATAATGCGCTGGTTGACGATCCGGCGACGTTCTTCATCCCGCCGCGCAGTGCGTACACACCGCAAACGCCCGTGCTCTTCAGCGAGACGCTGCGCGATAACGTGCTGATGGGCCTGCCGGAAAGCGCAGCAAACCTTAATGCCGCGCTACGGTCAGCCGTTCTGGAGGAAGACGTCTCCGCGCTGGCGGATGGGCTGGACACGCTCGTCGGGCCGCGCGGGGTGCGACTCTCCGGCGGGCAGGTGCAGCGGACGGCGGCGGCGCGGATGTTCGCGCGCGATCCGGAGCTGCTGGTCTTCGACGATCTTTCGAGTGCGCTGGACGTGGAGACGGAGCAGAAACTGTGGCAGCGGTTAGCGGAACGCAAAGACGCGACGTGTCTGGTCGTCTCGCACCGCCAGGCCGCTCTGCGCCGCGCCGATCACATCATCGTGCTGAAGGATGGGCGCATCGAGGCCGAGGGGACGCTCGACGAATTGCTGGCGACGAGCGAAGAAATGCGGGCATTGTACGAAGAAATACAATAAGCTACGAATCAGCGGTAACCAGATTATGGTTGCAAAATCCGTTCGATAAGTTCTTCAATTTCCCGAATCAACAGAGGCAGATTGGGATAAACTAAACTCATCCCCGCTGCCGGAATACGATTATGCTTGATGTCGGGCGGGACATGTTTATGATGTGGATGACTGCTTTGTAAAAGCGGTTCGTCTGGATGCGGCTGTGAGTCATACCAGTACAACTTTTCTGCGCCTTGCCACACCTCGTAACCATACCAATCTATGAGCATTGGTAAACGATGATACAAAACTCGCTCACGGACAACTAATCGAACGTCTTGATCAAAATAAAGTTCTCCTACCACTCGCGCCAGAGAACTTCCCCGCCGGACAAACCTTATCGTCGAGCGGCGGATTACCGGAAATTGCTCCGACAATGTATACAGGAATAGCTCGTAATCTTCTGGTGTGCGTAATGGATTGTTCATGCCGCAACCCGCACCAGTCCCGACAGACTGGGTGCATGTCGCTGTAACCGTTGAACTTCATTTCGGTATTCGGCCTGACGCGCTAACCAGGTCCGATAAACACTAGCCCATTCGCCAAAGTCTAGCACCCAGTTATCATCTTCGGGTTCTTCGCCGCTCATATAGGCAACATAAAAGGTCTCGGAACGCAAGCCATACTTGCGCTCGAAATCTAGTATTTCCTCTTCGAGCGCATGAATATCTACGAGAATCTCTTGGAGTGCCATATAACTCACCTCCACAGACAAATGTGACACAAGCCTACTTCCAATACTATCGCATCTATCTTGAAAAGTCAAAACTGACGGCGCAGGGCGCAGGGTGCAAGGTGCAGGATGCAAGAATTCTGTCTCTTGCTTCCTGCACCTTGCTTCCTGCACCTTGCTTCCTGCATCTTGTCTCTTGCCTCCTGCACCTTGCTTCCTGCATCTTGCCTCTTGACTCACTGCGCCCAGGCCAAAGCCCAGGCCGGGAGCCAAAATCCGCCCAGTTTGAAAACCGACGTGATGACAATCGACGCGGCAAGTATGAGAACGCCAATGCCGATCAGGACGTAATCCCGCCGGTTGTAGGACAACTCATGCACCCAGGTGCGCGGTTGGAGGCCAAAGCAGC
>JAKJAB010000356.1 GCA_022707725.1 Chloroflexota bacterium
TGTTGAGCCTTTTCCCTGGCCCAGGATTCAACCTTCTCGAAAAGCGCCGCCGATACTGTTGGGTCATCCACGAAATCGGGCCATCCGAAGCGCAAGTACGGCTGCTGCCATTTCTCGATGGCCCCACGATTGTGAATGGCGGCGATCCGCCCCACAATCTCACGCCCTCGATAGGCCAGCCAGTAACGGGCCTCGCAGTAGTCGAAGGCAGGGTTTTTGTCGCGACGGAACGTTTGGTAGTCGTCCATAAAAAGTGCGGGAACCCAGTAGGGATTATTCCGATATAGTTTGTTGGGAAAGCGGATAAATGCGCGCAACTCCCGCAGAGTAGTTACTTCTTTGATTGATAAGTCCATAGATAAGGCTCCTCAGAACACAAATCACTTTTACGAAGGTAGCGCAGATAACTATTATGCATCCTAATCGAAACTTTTGCAAGGCTCTCAAAAACAGATACGTTGACGTCCACACCGATTCCGGTATACTGGCGCGCGGTCGCGCTCGAGCACGGCCACGAAAGGAGGAAACTATGAAATCAACAACACTGCCGATGAGCAGCAAAAAGCACATTGCCCTGGTGGCTCACGACAGCCGCAAGGATGATCTGATGGAGTGGGTGCGCTTCAATCGCGATTCGCTGATCCAGCACGACATCTACGCGACGGGCACCACGGGTTGGCTCTTGCAACACGAGTTGGGCGTGCCCGTTCACCGTATGCAGAGCGGCCCGCTCGGCGGCGACTTGCAGATCGGCGCGAAGATCGCCGAAGGGGAAATCGACTTTTTGGTGTTTTTCTGGGACCCGCTGGAAGCGCAGCCGCACGACCCCGATGTGAAGGCGCTGTTGCGGCTGGCGGTGCTGTGGAACATCCCTGCCGCGACCAACCGGGCCACGGCGGACTTTATGTTCTCATCACCGCTGATGCACCAGGACTACGAGCGCATCGTACCGGATTACGCGACGTACCAGCGCGAGCGGGAGTTACGAATGGAACAGTTTGTGGAGCAAGAATTGCAAACGTCCACCACAAACGTCCCCAAAGTTATGCCGTCATCTGAGGATACTCTGATATAAGGCCAACCACAGGCAAATTCGCTGTCTTGCCACAGAGACGCGGAGTTTTTTGCGGGTCTGTGCGCGTCCGCTGCGCCTCTGTGGCAAGCGATGTCAACCGTTTCGCAGCACCAACGGCAAATAGATGTAGGGCCGGCGTTCATCTGCGCCCACGTCCGGCGCAGCGCCGAAGGGGCGCGGGTCGCCGTCGATGTCGCGCGTGACCCACGGCAGAGGCAAGGCGCGATCGATTGCATTCGAGCCGCCCGACAGGTGGTAATCGGGCAAGAGCGCCGCCGGACCTGGAATCTCGTTCGCGCTATCCACCCCCGCCCCGTAGTTTAGCCCGTTCGCCTCGAACAGGGTGTGCGTAGCTGTCAAGGTAACGGCTGCCGGCGCAGCGTTGGTAATCCCCACCGTCTGGCTGATAATGATGTTATTCTGCAGGGTCGCCCTCCCTCCCACAGAGGCGAACACCCCGGCCCCATCACCGCCCAGGTTTTGGACAATCGTATTGTGTACGATCAGCCCCTTGTTGAACCCACTGCTTGAAAGCGCTATCCCGCTTCCATTTGCGCCCGTCCTATTGTGGGCGATGATGTTGTTGGTCAGCGTAAAGGTGGAACACGACGCCAGTCTTACCCCACCCCCGCCCCCACCGCCGTCTGCGCCAGCGGTCTGGTTCCTCAGGATGGTATTGCCGTCCAACCACGGGCGAGCGCCTGACAACGAAAAACCGCCGCCGAAACCTGTGTCACCCCGATTCGCGGTGTTATCCACCACAACGTTGCCAAAAAAGCGCGGCGCGCCGGCCCAGACGTGAACACCCCCGCCTGCGCCATACCCGTCGGGCGCCGAGATGGCAATATTCTGCGCGATGAGATTGTCCTGCACCAGAGCGACGCTGCCGGAGATGGACAGTCCGCCGCCCCAGCCCCAGCCGCCCGTCGCGCCCACTACGGACGTGTTCCCGGTGATGGCGTTGCTTTGGAAGACGCCGCCCCCACCCTCAATGTAGATGCCGCCGCCGTAACCGGGCGTTTCTGACGCCGCAATGTTGCCGAACACCTGGTTCTCCGCAACCGTCGCATAACACTCATCCAGGTAGATGCCGCCGCCTTTGCCGTCGGCGTCGTAACTGGCGCGGTTATCGTGGGCGATGACGTTGCCGCTCACCACTGCTTCCTCGGATAAGCCGGTCAGGAACATGCCGCCGCCCAAACCGCGCTCATCAGACAGAATAGCGACGTTGCCGTAAACTTCGTTGTCGCGGATAACCGCGAGGGCGCCGTGGAAGTAGAGGCCGCCGCCCCGGCTGGAGAACGCCGGATCCTGCGTCCCCCGAAGCGCAACGTTGCCCTGAATCAGGTTGCGCTCGATTGTCACCGGCGTCCCAGAGGAGACAAAGACGCCGCCGCCATTGCACATCACTCCCGTCCCGGAGGTATTGGTGAGGATAACGTTATCGGCGATGACGGGGCTGCCGTCGGTCACGGCGATCCCGCCGCCGTCCCCCGCCGAAAGGCCAGCGCGGTTGGTGTGAACGGTGTTGAAAAGCACCTGCGGCGAAGCGTTTTCCAGGTAGATGCCGCCGCCCCGCCCCCAGGTGCTGTCGTCGGCCACGTTGTTGGCAATCAGGTTGCCGCTGATAACCGCCGTGGCCGGGCTATCGGCCAGATAGATGCCGCCGCCGCGCCCGTAGCCGGTGCAAGCCATCGTCGTACAGCCGTAGTTGCCGGTGATGACGTTGTTCACGATGATGGGGGCCGCGTTCCGCGCGGCGATGCCGCCGCCGTGGTTCGGGTCGCCGGGCAGGCCGCCCGCGTCTCCGCCGGTGATGGTGAAGCAGTGGATCGTGGGGTTGGCGTTGGTGATGCTGATGACGCGGCCCAGGCCCTCTGCATCGAGCGTCAAGCGGGTGGGATCGCAGGAAGAGGGCGTGAATTTACACGGGGGGTTCGGGGGTATGCCGACACACATCGCCGTCCACGCACCATCCAAAGTGACGGATTTAGTGATAGTCAGCCGTTCTTTGTAAAGCCCTGTGCTGACCAGGGTGTGTTTCGCCACGCAAATCGTGTCGCCGTCTACAGCCTGGTTGATCGCGTGTTGCACAGTACGGCAAGGATGCGCCTCGTCGGAGCAGTCGTTTCCAGCATCGCTGCCATCAGTGCCAAGCACAAAGCGGTCACGCGCGACCGTCATAGCCGCCTGGGTCGTGTGCAGCCCCAGGTGAAAGGCCAGGAGCAAGCCCAAAGCCAACATCAACGTTCCACAAAACCGTTTAGTCCACATTGCACCCTCCTCTCCTGTGAAATAGTTCTACTTTAACGCTTAGGGCGGATCACAATCCGCCGTCTCCGCAGCGCCGGATTGTAATCCGGCGCAAGCATGGCGGTTACACTTCTTAGCAAATGGCAAATGGCAGATGTGAATCAGAAATCCGTTAGAATCCGTTCGATCCGTTGAGTATAGCCTCAGCGGTCGAACGTGAGCCATCTGGGCAACTTCCGTTTGACCGGCGGATTCACGGCCTCGACTGCCTGCATGACGGCTTCACAGAACTTCTGCGCGGCTGCTTCCGGCCCCATGCCGATGTAGCCCCGTACCCGGCTCTTGGAATCCCCGATCACACCAAAGACCTCCAAACCGGCATCGCCCGTGAGCGGGGAAGCGTAAGCCCTGACGCGGATTTGTTTCAAATCGGCGGCGGTCAACACCACGCCGGCATCGTCCGCGTCGCGCACCCAGATAAGCTGCTGCAGGGTCAACAGCATTCCCATGTAGACGGTTACAGCGCCCCCACCCTCCAGCCAGGCGGCCAGCCGCCCAGCAGGCTGCTTCGTGGAGGTGGTTTCACAACACAGCAGGACCTCGGTTTCCGGATCGCCCAACTGCTGCGTCTGGAAATAGTCCCGTATGGCCTGGTATAACGCCGGGCGAAATTCGCTCACCGGACATTCGCGTGTGGTGCGGTGGTATCGACTCATCTACAGCCCCTAGTAGCTCAAGCCAAACCCAAACGGGAACAGCGGATCGCCACTGTCGTAGGGCA
>JAKJAB010000357.1 GCA_022707725.1 Chloroflexota bacterium
GGAAAGCAACGTAGTCGGCCAGCGTGATGATATCCCCTGGCATCAACCGCTGCGGGCCGGTGAGCTGGCGTTGGTTGACCCACGTGCCGTTCGTGCTGCCCATATCCTCCACCATGGCCATCGTTCCCGTTGCGCTTTCCGCAAGGCGGATTTGGGTGTGGTGGCGCGATATGCGTGGACTGTCGATGACAATCGTGTTGTCGGCTGTGCGGCCTATCGTGCAGACTATACCCTGCAGGGGGTAGGCCTGCCCTTCATTTGGCCCTTCGACCACAATGAGAAATCGCCGGCTGTAGTTTTCCATAATTTCAACCTCCCCTTTTGTTGAAAACGAGTATACTCCTGTAGAGCATAGAAGCAAATCATCGACTGTCATTCAACTCACGACTCATGACTATCCGGGTTGTTTCAGGAGGATCTGTGAAACCTATCATCATTGACGCGCATCTTGATTTGGCCTACAACGCCCTGATGCTGGGGCGCGATTTGCTGCGTCCTGTGGAAGAGATTCGCCATCGCGAAATCGAGACACCACCGCCCGGCGGTCCGGCTGGCATCTGCATGACCACTCTGCCTGAACTGTCGAAGGGGCGTGTAGCCATCGTCGGGGGGAGTCTCTTTATCGCGCCGGATTTCGAAGGCTCGCTGGAGCCGCAGTCCTACCGCACTCCGCCAGAGGCGTACCGTTACGCCGTCCAGCAACTCGACTATTACCGCTGTCTCGCCGACGAAAATGAACAGCTTGTCATCCTCAACACGGTCGCCGATATAGAGGCTGTGCTGGCTTCCTGGGATACGGAGCAGCCGCGGCTGGGCATTTTTGTTGTGATGGAAGGCGCGGACCCGATTCGGGAGCCAGGGGAGGTGGGCTGGTGGGTGGAACGCGGCCTGCGTGGCGTCGGCCTGACCTGGTCGCTGGGCACGCGTTACGCCGGCGGCAACGCCGTTCCCGGGCCGCTGACCGACGAGGGACGTCGGTTGCTCACGGCCATAGCCGACTACAACCTGCTGCTCGACCTCAGCCACCTGTGGGAAGAGGCTGCCTACGAGGCGTTAGATCGCTATCCAGGACCGGTGGCAGCCACGCACGCCAACCCACGCGCTTTCGTGGATCGCCCGCGTATGCTGTCCGACAAGCTGATCCGGCGGATCGCCGATTGCGACGGTGCGATGGGCATCATCCCCTTCAACCGCATGCTGGCCGAGGATTGGCGCCCTGGTGACGCGAGACTGCCCCTTACCCGCCTCGTCGAGGTCATCGATCACATCTGCCAGATTACGGGCGCCGCGCGTTTCGTGGGCCTCGGCACCGACTTCGATGGTGGATTCGGGCGCGAGGCGACGCCGGAGGGATTGGAGTCCAGCGCAGATTTGGGCAAGCTCGGCGCCCTGCTGGCCGAGCGTGGATACACGGACGCGGACGTCGCCGCCATCCTGAACGGGAATTGGCTGCGCCTGATGCGACGCGCGTTATCCAATTTTTGAGGGTTGCCATCTTGCTGAAGTGTGGTAATATACCGCTACACCTGCCGTGTGCGTGAAACCGATACGGGGTTTTGAGCCAACATTTTGATAAAAAGGGGTCTCTAGTCCAGGAGCGAAGACGCAGTAGCCTTCGGGCAAGGCTGAATCGTTCGGCAGGACCCCACCTGCGTCAGCAGGGTCAAAGCCAGCGGTACACGGCACGGCGGGGCTGGACTTATCAGCAACAAAAGGCCACGCTTTACGCGTGGTTTTTTGTTGCCGATAAGTCGTTTGTTATGTAAAGTAACCTTGACTTTCCATCCTGCTTGTGTTATGCTGCGCAAAGATATACGCTAATAAAGCGGTGTCGTTCTACGGTCTATTATTCCGGAATTGAGGGTGGTATGTATTGGGAACGAGTCTCCGAGGAGATTTATCTCTTCACCAGTGATCGTTACGCTTTAGTCAATTCTGTGGCGGTGGTGACACAGGAAGGGATTGTCGTTATCGATGCGCTTCCCTTTCCGGAGGAAGTCAAACAAATCGTACGTTTCCTCGAAGTGCGGGTGGGGGCAGACTATCACTCTGCGATTTTAACTCATCATCATATGGACCACGTCTATGGTTTATT
Source organism: Chloroflexota bacterium (assembly GCA_022707725.1). Lineage (GTDB taxonomy): Bacteria > Chloroflexota > Anaerolineae > B4-G1 > SLSP01 > DSWT01. The sequence goes on from JAKJAB010000357.1 coordinate 2,096, forward strand.
TGCTTTCCCGAAGACGATCGACCTCATTGCGCACGAGTTGTGCCGCAAAAAGCTGTTGGAAATCGGCCAATCGTCACTCGACGAGGCGCGGCAAAGCGATCCCGCATTCGCCGAGGTCACTTTGCGCATTCCAAACATCACCTTTGACACAGGCGAGTTGCTATTGCGCGCGGGCAACAAACGTTTCCGGCTGCTCTCTCTTCCGGGACATACCGACGATAACATCGGCGTTTTTCTGGAAGATGAAGAAATTCTCATCACTGGCGATGCGGTTATGGCGATTCCCATTATCGCGGATGGCGATTGGGCGCGCACGATTGAAACGTTGCGGTACATCAAGAAGATGGCTCCTGAGACCATCGTGCAAGGCCATGGTGAGGTCGTTCTGCGCGGCGAGATTCAGATCGTGATGGATCGTTACATCCGTTATCTGGAATGTATCCACAAGAAAGCCCAGACTGCCCTGCGGCAAGGCCGCGATCGCAAAGAGATGTGGAACATTCCTCTGGAAGACTGCGGCCTCGAACGAGTGCCGTTGGGGATTGCCAGCCATCGCCTGCACATTGCCAACATCCTGAGCATCTACGACAAACTCAAGGCCGGATGAATGAGCGAGTCAGCGAATGAGCGAATCGGCGAATGAGCGAATGAGCGAATCGGCGAATGAGCGAATCGGCGAATCATCCAAAATCCAAAATCCAAAATCCAAAATCATTGGGGTGCAGACAAACCAGGGGGATTTCCATGCCCGTTGGGTCATCAACGCTGCCGGGCTTTTTGCCGACGAGGTGATGCACAAAGCCGGCGTGCGCCCGGAGTTCCGCATCACGCCTCGGCGCGGGGAGTATTACGTGATGGATGGCGCGAAAGTGCAGATCAACAACGTGCTCTTCCCCGTGCCGAGCAAGGTCAGCAAGGGTATTCTCGTCACCACGACGCTGCACGGCAACGCGCTGGTCGGCCCCAACGCGGAGGAGATCGATGACAAAACCGACGTCGCCGTCACCGCCGAGGGGATGCGCGAAATCTGGGACGGCGCGCAGAAGCTTGCGCCCGGCCTCAGCCAGCGCGACGTGATTGCGACGTTCGCGGGGCTACGTCCCGGCGGCAACGCGCCGTGCATAGGCTGCGCCACGCCGTACAACAAGGACTTCGTCATCGAAGTACCGGACACGGTCGCCGGCTTCGTCAACCTGGGCGGGATGGAGTCGCCGGCGCTCACCGCCGCGCCCGCCATCGCCGAGCGCGTCGTCGCGCTGCTGCAAGGCGCGGGCGAAGTTCTGCATGAAAAGGCCGACTGGAACCCCATCCGTCCTGCGCGGCCCGTCTTCCGCCGCCTCGACCGGGAGGCGCAGGCGGCGCTCATCGCGCGCGACCCGCGTTACGGGCGCGTCATCTGCCGCTGCGAAACCGTCACCGAGGGCGAGATCGTCGCCGAAATCCACGCGCCTATCCCGGCGACCACCTACGACGCCATCAAGCGCCGCACGTGGCTGGGTACCGGGCGCTGCCTGGGCGGCTTCGATATGCCGCGCGTCGTGGACATCCTGGCGCGCGAGTTGGGCATGTCGGCGTTGGAAGTGAGCAAGAAAGGCGAAGGCTCGGAATTCATTGTGCGGCGCACAAAACAAGTTTGAGTACAAATTAGAGAAAGCAATGGGCACAAAACAACTCAAATCCATTTACGACGTTATCGTTATCGGCAGCGGCCCCGGCGGACTGGCGGCGGCGATTGCGGCCAAGAAGGGCGGAGCGGACGACGTGCTCGTGCTCGAGCGCGACATCGAATTAGGCGGCATTTTGCTGCAATGTATTCACAGCGGCTTCGGTCTGGAGACATTCAAGGAAGATTTGCCCGGCCCCAGTTATGCACAACGGTTTGCGGATGAAGCCAAGGCCATCGGTGTGGAGTATCTGCTCGACACGATGGTGCTGGACGTGACGCCCGACCGTCGCATTTACGTGACGAGTTCACGCGGCGGCCTGCTGGAATTGCAGGCGCGG
>JAKJAB010000358.1 GCA_022707725.1 Chloroflexota bacterium
TGGTTAGCCCATTCAAGAATTGCTCCACTTGTTGTGTGCGTTGCGCCTTGTGCAACCCCTTTACAATTTCCGTAACGGTGATCGCGGAGATCGTGTAACGACGAAAGATAGCGCGATACGTCGTCGCCTGCGCCACGACGTTACGATTGATGCCCTTGAGGATTTCGGAGAAAATATCGGTATCCAGCAGCGCCTTATCCATTGAGCATCCTCAGCGGCGTCGTTTCGCGGGATTGCATCGCATTAGCAACAATCTGGTCTATCAACTCCGGCTCTTCGGCGAACATCCCTATAAACGGGTCCTCCGTATCCGGGCGTGTTGCTATGAGATTGATGATGTCTTTGACCAACATTTCTACAGTCAAGCGCCGTCGCTGGGCAACCTGCTGCGCGTGTTTGAAGGTGATTTCATCTAGTTTTAATTGTATGATATTCATTTATTTCCTCCGTGCATAATAATAGCTTCATACGGCCTTGCGATACACATACATATCGTGTTGAGCGGCTGTATCGGGCAATACACCCGGCTGCGCATCGCGTTTACAATGCTCTCTCCATTCATCGTAAATGGCATCAGCAACGTTGTCCCAATCTTGTTGGAAGCTCTCTAAACCTGGCGTTATCCAGTCGGCTTCTTCGTAGCGCGTGTCGGTCAGGACGCTTTCCAGAAGAGTTTCGCCAGCGTCAACCGCTCGTGCGGCGGTAGTTTCATAACTACACTGCCTGGGTTGCTTTAAGTATAGCATTCCGGCGTGGAAAAGTAAATCCCCTCGAGGCGTTTCTCGAATCCCCCTGGCTCTGCTATAATGGGCAAACGGTTGAACGAGGAGGCAGTGTGTGGTCACGTTTGCGTTGGCGGTACCTCAAGTTTCGCTGGATAGAGCTGCAAACCTGAAGATGATGGCGCGAATGGCGCACACAGCGGCGGACGCAGGGGCCGGTATCGTGCTCTTCCCAGAAGCGGCGCTGACCGGTTTGCTCAACGTCGACGACCCCGCGCGCGACCTGCCGCTCGGCCAGCCGGTCCCCGGTCCGGCAACGGAAACGCTGGCTGCCGTGGCTCAGGCGCGCAATCTGTGGATCGGGCTGGGGCTGCTGGAGCGTGAAGACACGCGATTGTTCGATTCGGCGGTGTTGCTCGCGCCCACCGGCGAGATTGCGCTAAAGTACCGGCGCATCAGCCCCGGTTGGCGCGGACCGCGCGCCGATCCGGCCGTCTACGGGCTGGGGATCGACGTCCCCGCTGCGCAGACGCCGTGGGGAAAGGTCGCGTTCTTGCTCTGCGGCGACCTTTTCGACGACGACCTCGTGCAGCGCGCGCGAACGCTGGAGCTGGACTGGCTGCTGCTGCCCTTTGCCCGCAGTTTCGCCGATGGGACTTGCGACCAGACCCGGTGGGAACAGGAAGAATTGGCGGCATACGCGGCGCAAGTCCGCGCGGCCGGCGTGACGACGTTTTTGGTGAACTATTTCGACGGCGGCGACCTGCCAGACGACAACTCCTTCGGCGGCGCGTGGGTGATCTCCGGCGCGGGCGAGGTGTTGGCGCATTACCCGTTGGGGGGCCCTGGATTGCTGCTGGTAGAGATGCAGTGAGCAAGAGCCTGGTCGTTCTCCGCCGTGATTGAAGCCCTGGGCTTTTTCCGGTATAATAGACGCCTGTGGCGGCGTCTTGTAACGGCGCAGATGCCGCCAGGTTCGACTGGCGGCTTTGGACTTTTGACCTTATCTGGAGGCGATATTACTTTATGACGACGTACCCAACGTTCCCGGACTTCAAGCCATTGGCCCTTGAGGATCGCGATCTATTGCATCCGCGATTGTGGCAGTACCAACCGGATACTTCCGAGTTAACGTTTGTCAATTTGTTCATCTGGCGCGAATACTACAATTTCCAATGGTCCCTTGCGGGGGATTGTGTGTTGATCGTTGCCAACCGCGAGGAGGAGCCGTTCGCGCTCCAACCGGTCGGGCCGGCGCCGCGCGGTGCGGCCGCACGGGATTTGTTGTACTGGCTGCGCGACGTCCGAAACGTGACGTCGCCGTCGATTCGGCGCGCCGACCGGCGATTGGCCGGCGAGCTGCAAGGGAGCAACGAGTTCGTGGTCGAACCGGCGCGCGCGCACTTCGACTACGTCTATCGCAGCGAGGATTTAGGCGCGTTGGCCGGACGCAAGTACAGCAAAAAACGCAATCACATCAGCCAATTTACGCGCGCTTATGCCTACACTTACGCGCCGGTCACCCCTTCGCTTACCGACGATTGCCTGGCGTTGGCGGAAGTGTGGTGTGAGCAACGGCTGTGCGAAGACGACATCAGCCTGCTCCACGAATTTCGCGGTATCCGCGACGCGCTGAATAACTTCGCCGCGCTGCAACTTGAGGGCGGCGCTATCCTCATCGGCGGAAAAGTGCAGGCGTTCTCTTTGGGCGAACTGCTGAACGAGACCACCGCGGTCGTTCACATCGAGAAGGCCAACCCCGAATTCAAAGGCATCTACCCGATGATCACGCAACAGTTCTCTGAGCAGCGTTGGCAGGGCAAGACGCTCTACATCAACCGCGAGCAAGACCTGGGCGACCCCGGCCTGCGCCAGGCGAAGGAATCCTACTTTCCGGATCACCTGATCGAGAAATTCAGCGTGCGGTTGGCATAACGAGCAGCAGGACGTTTCGACGCTATGGATGAGCGCCTGCTCGACGTCTTGCAATTAGCCCGCGAGGGACAGCGGGAGACCGCTTTGTTGCGTTTGCGGGCCTATCTCCAGACGCAGCCTGAGGACGCCGACGCCTGGGTGGTGCTGGGCGGGCTGGCGCCGGATCAGAAAATCGCGCTTTCGGCGCTGCGACGCGCTGTGCAGTTGGCCCCGGAAAACACGATGGCGCGCGAGGCGTTGGCCGCGTTGGAAGCGCAGACAATCGCGTCGATGCCCGAATTTCCCGCGCGAACTACGGACGAGGCCCCGCCGTTGGAAGTTGCGCCGGAACCGGAAACGGCTGCGCAACCCGTGGACGCCGGCCCCCTTGAAGCGCCAGGCGTCGCCGAAACGCTCGAGACGCCAGAAATTGCCCGCGAACCCGAGCTTCAACCTGCGCTGGACGTGGCCCCTCCCCTCGAAGAAGCCGCTGAAGAAGCCGCGCCTCCCGAAGCGGCCTGGGGCGCGGATTTCCAGGCCGTGCGGGACGCGCGCGCAGTTTTGTGGCCGTTTGTCACGCGGGGCGAAAAACCCCGTCCGTTGGGCGCGTTGTTGGACGAAAACCGGCTCACGCGCCAGGACCTCGAATGGGCGGTCCGGGAATCCCGCGACGAGGACGTCCGCCGGGCGGCCCAGGCGCTTCTGGCGGCCATCCACCGTTTGGCGGACGTGACGATGAGTCCGGAGGACGCCCGGTTGATGGCCTGGCCTTTCCGCCGGCTAAACCGCCCGCTGGGCAAGTTGGTGGACGCGGGCACGGTGCGGGTGAGGGATTTGCGCCGCGCCGCGTGGTACGCCAAAGATGCCCGGCTGCGCGAAGCGGCGCGCATAATGCTTCCGGCGGCGTTGGAACGACGCGAGGCTGAACAGCGTAAACGCGAAGCGCAGAAAGAGCGACAGCCAGCGCCGGCCGCGAAGCCTCCGCGCCCCGCGCCTGAGCGCGAAAAGACACAAACGCCGGACGTTCCTGACAGGTCCCGTCGGACTGAAACGGCGCCCGACGCGCGCGCGGCGCGCCCGATGCCCGTGATCCAAGGCTCTGCCTACCTGATCAACGAGGTGCAACGTCGCCGCCGGCAGGGCCTTTTCGTTGCTGCCGTTACGCTTATTCTTTTGGCCGCCGGGCTGCTCGTTGTGCTTACGCTTATCGTGACAGAGTTCGTCAGCCAGAAGCCGCCCGCGTTGTGGCTCTGGCCGCTTGTCCCGGCTTTGCTCTTACCGCTTTTCTGGTTGAGCGATCGTTTTGTCGAGCTGTGGCGCGAGGAGCAGAACTTCCGACGCGGTCAACTCGGCGAGAATGAGGTGGCGCGACTGCTGCGACTGGGCCTTGGCGGCGATTGGACGTTGTTCCGCAACGTGAAACTGCCGGGCAGCAAGGTGGATATCGACATGGTGC
>JAKJAB010000359.1:0-3747 GCA_022707725.1 Chloroflexota bacterium
TCCCCACGGCTGCTGGACCAAGAATCGCCCAGCGGAAACCTTCTACCACCCCCGTCATCGGGTTTAGACTCAGCAAAAAGCGGTAACGCTCCGGCAACAGGTTGGAGCCGTACACGACGGGCGTCACATACATCCATATCTGGATCAAAAAGGGCAATAGATAGTTCACATCGCGGTACTTGACGTTGAGCGCCGAAAGCCACAGCCCAAAGCCAAGCGCCGTGATCATAGCCAACAACACCAACGCCGGCAACCCCAACAGCGCGGAGGTCGGCGCGATGCGATAGACGACCATCAACACGACAAGCGCACCGAAGGCAATAGCAAAGTCCACGAGACTGGAGAGTACGCCCGAGAGCGGAATCACCAGCCGCGGAAAGTAGATCTTGGTGACCAGATGCGCGCTGTTGACCACACTGGTTGAAGAACGGGTGAGCGCCTGCGAAAAGTAATTCCACGGCAGCAAGCCGGCCAAAGCAAAGACCGGGTATGGGATGTCGCCGGAGTCCACTTGCAGCAAGATCCCGAAGAGCACGGTGAAGATGACCATGCTCACCAACGGCTGGAGCACCACCCACAGCACACCGAGCAACGTCTGCTTGTACCGCACCTTGACGTCACGCCACGCAAGGAAATAGAGCAGCTCACGATAGGCCCAGACGTCGGACAGGCCCAATCCCAGACCGCGCCGGCCTTTACTTGATTTTATCAGGGTTATCTTGGTAGCTTCCATTTTGTCAGGACAGATACACGTAGTCAATCAAGCTGTACCCACTGCCCCACGGGTCTCCACGTTCATAAATCCCGAGTCCCACGCTGTTAGCATACACCAAATAATCATCTGAACCCCCAAGAAGATCGGTTTCAGCAGCAAGTAAATCGCACATCACGCAATCAATCGCCACAGGATCGACGGAGAAAAGCAGGCTGTTGGCCGCCGCATTGCCGAAGGTGGTCCAACGGCTGGGTTTGCTATAATTGTTTCTCCAGTTTCCGAACAACGCATCTGCAACCACCAACACTGTCTTGTTAGCAATATGAATGTTACGATAGATATCCACAACAGGATTGTAGGCCACGCCTCTGTAACCGCTTCCCCAAGCATACACCCACTCATGCAGAGGCTGGCATATCTCGATTGAGCCAAAATGATTCTTAAAAGCAAGTGTCACGCCGGCCCCGCCGTGGCTCTTCAGAATCGGAATGTTGATAACATAGGCTGCGTTGACCAGCACATCGGTAACTTTGACACCCGACGGTGGGGGGGGAGTGTTAGGTGGATTGTGCCAAGAGACGACTGCTGAGGGGTTGGTACTGGTATAGCCCGCCTGTTCATTACAGCTATTAGCAAAGAAACGAACACCAGGATACAAACAGCCGTTCGTGAACCTGCTAGGAATCTGTCGCGGCGGTAAATCGCCCTGGCCACTTGCATCATATACCCAAACATCACTCAATTGGAAATCCGCGTAGGCCGCCAGCAATCCTTTGATAATGGCATTGATCGGATGGATGAGCGCATCGATCTCCAAGCCATCACAACTGCATCCCCAGCAGTTATTGAAGTTCACCTTGATAGCAATGCCCTTACCCGGCGCGTAACCCGGTACGAGCGTCTGCCAGGCCTGCTCAACAGAGGTTTTCCCGGTGAGGGACATCACGCCACGATCGACCATAGTGTTCACTGCGGTCTGATTCACGAAGTTGCCGTAGTACGCGCTCCCGAAATCCCAGTTGGTCGCCTCGGCGTTGTGTACGTGAACGACCCTGGAGTTTGGCGGCGGCGGAACGGTGGCTGTGGGGTGAACAGTCCCCGTGGGTGTGGGCGTGGACGTTGCGGTGGGCGTGAGCGTAGGAGTCCGCGTGGGCGTGGGGGTTCGCGTGGGCGTGGGGGTTCGCGTGGGCGTGGGGGTTCGCGTGGGCGTATTGGTAGCTGTAGGAGTCGCAACGCTGGACCCTTCCCCACCCATAACCAGGGGCAGGTAGGCGCGTGGTTCAAGGTCATCCACGGCACCGTTCACCGACGCGGTGCAGCCGGTCAGCGCCCCCAGCCCCAGCTTGCCCGCCGCTACAGCAAGCAATTTCAACACTTGTCTTCTCGACATCAATTTGCTCATTTTTTCACCTGTTTCATCGACTTCGGTTCTGATGAATGTGCGTCCGGCGCAGTTATTGCAAAGTCGAGCTTATTAGCGCAGCGTAGTTGCGCGCTGCTGCCATCACCGCATCTGCAAAGACCGGCCCGACCGTTTCGTTTGCCAACTGATTCAGGTGAGAGTCCTCGCCGTCGCAATAATCCGCCCGCACTGAACTTTTCTTTTTCACGTCCGAACCTCCCCTTGCGGCCCAAAGGTCGGTCAGTTTGCGCCGGATACCCGCGCCCGTTCGAGTAAAGCGTCTACTGATACCCCCAATCGCTCTGCCACAGACGAAACCAGGTCCGGCGCCGGCGGGATAGCCAAACGGCGCAGCGCCTCGTCGCGTTGCATGTAGCCCTCTCGCACCAATCCGGCCAATTCCATCGCGTAGGCGTGGTAGCCCATCTGTTGGGCGTGGATTTGGTTGGCAAAAGTGTTGAGCAAACAGTTAGTCGAGTTCGGGTCGGTGTCGTCGGGGCGCTTCCAGCCGTGCGCCTGGACGACCTCCAGCGCTTCCTCCTCGCGCCAATCGAGGAAAACCAGCGGTGAGACGTTGACCGGCATCTGTGGGGCCGCCTCGAAATGGCGCGCTTCCGGGAAGTAGGCGGCGACATGCTCGTTCATACGGGTAAATGGCGAGGCCGCAGCCTCGGCCATCGCTTGCAGCATTTTCCGGTTGGGACGCAAAAACGCCGAAGGCAGCGGAATCTGGCCCGGCGACCAACCGTAAACCATCATCGGAACGTCCTTTTCCAGGGCAAGGCGCAGGGCCAGCCCTTTCGCCAATCCCATACACGTGTTGCAGATTCCACTGGCGCGTTCCAAAGCCTTTGGGGGATACATCCCCGGTTCTACGGACGCGGCGAAGGCCCGCTGCATAAAGGGGAAGGCCGGCCGGATGATGATGTGGTCGATGCTCAAATTATCCGCAATAGTGCGCATATTGTCCATCGCCGCCGGCGAAACGAACCCGTTGTCGAACGTAAAGGCCAACATTCGCAAATTGTATACATGGCGCATCAGCCAGAGTGTGTACGTGCTATCCTTGCCGCCGCTCCAGCTCATCAAGCCATGATAGCCAGACTCGGCGCGCACCTCGGACGCCAACTGCTCGAAACGCTCGCGCAGCTTCGCCCTTTGCTCTATGCGGCGCTCCGGGGGCGGCATGTTCCGGCAATACTGGCAAACGCCCTCTTCATCGAACTCGATGCCCGGAAAAGTTTCTGGTAGAACACAGCGTGTACAAAGCTTCATCAACACCCCTCCTTTTTTTGACAGATTCGCACCGGCCCAACCTCGGGCGCAGACCGGTCGAAATTCTCAACATACTGCCGGTGCAGCAATTGTGTGGACAACGCGCCCACCAGGACCATATCCTCGAATTCGCTAAATTCGCCCCGCGCTTTGTATTTGCGCAACAAACGGTCGACCGGTTCCGGCGCGAAGATTCCGCTGCCGCGAAGGCCCTCAGGCGACAGCAAGTCCGTCACGTAGTCCAACGGCTGGTCGAGGAGCGCTTTGTGAATCGGCGCGCGGTAGGGCTGCTTGTAGCGCCCGGTGATTTCCGGCGGCAAGAAACCGGCGGCGCTCCGTTTGAGGACGTGCTTTT
>JAKJAB010000359.1:3757-4087 GCA_022707725.1 Chloroflexota bacterium
TCGCGCAGCCCCCGTATCTTGAACTGCGGCGGGAGCCGCCCGGCAAACTCCACCACCCGCTCATCCAGGAAAGGGAACCGCCCTTCGACCGAGTTGGCGGCCAGCACCCGGTCGCCCTGCGAAGAAAGTAAGTAGCTGGACATAAAGGTCGTGACTTCGAGGAACTGCGCCTGCGCCAGCGGGCTGCGGCCCCGCAAAGCCCCTTCGAAGTTCGCCAGCGCCTCGTCCACCGGGTCGTATTCGGGAAGCTGAAAATCGGCGGAGAGGAAACTCCGCATCCGGGCTGTGCTGTTCCAGCGCAGCAAGTGCGAGTACGCCGGGCGACCGGTC
>JAKJAB010000035.1:0-5077 GCA_022707725.1 Chloroflexota bacterium
CATCGGCGTCAACACCGGCTTCCTCTTCTCCGGCAACGCCGGCGCGCTCAACCTGCGCCAGGAGTACACCCTCATGGGTGACGACATCAACATGGCCGCCCGCCTCATGTCCTATGCGAAATGGGGCAGCGTCTACATTAGCAACAAAACCGAAGAGCAAGTGCGCGCCCACTTCACCCTCAGCGATCGCTTCGACCTCAAAGTGAAAGGCAAACAAATCCTCATCCCCACCTACGAAGTTATGGGCAAGCGCGAGGAGATCGGCGCGACGCGCGGGCTGGTGGGCAGAATCGCGCCGCTCACCGGGCGGGATACGGCGCTCGAAACCCTGCGCGCGCGGGGGAACGATCTGTTGCAGAACAAACGCGGGCAAATCGTTACTGTTTTTGGGGACAGTGGCCTGGGCAAGTCCCGGCTCAAGCGCGAGTTCAAAACCTGGCTCTTCGAGCAACCTGGGACCGCGGACCTCCTCTGGGTCGAAGGGCAGTCCATGTCGTTCAGTGAACCGCTCAACTACTGGCTCGCGGCCCACATCCTGCGCGGCGTGTTACGGCTGCCCCCCGACGCCACCCAGGAAGACATCCTCTTCACGCTGTGGGAACGCGGCGAGGCGCTGCTCGATAAAGACGCCATGGACGCCATCCCCTTCCTGGCGCACCTTATGGGACTCGAACTCGGTGAGGAATGGGCCTGGGTCACAGAATTAGCGCCGAAAATCCGCCAAAAGCAGACCTTCTGGGCCGCCGCGCAATTCTTCACGGGACTGGCGAAGCAGCACCCGCTGGTCATCGCGCTGGACGACCTGCACTGGGCCGACGAGGCATCGCTGGCCTTGTTCGAGGAGCTGATGAGCGTCGCCGACCGCGCGCCGCTGATGCTGCTGTTCGTCTCCCGCGTCATCCGCGACAAGGGCTGCTGGCGTCTGCGGGACGCCGCCGCCGGCAACTACCCGCACCGCTTCACCGAAATCACGCTCAAACCGCTCGCTGAAGACGATACGCACAGCCTGTTAGCCGCCCTGCTGCCGGGCGCGCACTTCGAGCCGCGCCTGTATGCCGACATCATCGAGAAAACCGCCGGCAATCCCTTCTACCTGGAAGAGGTCGTGCGCACGCTGCAAGACAGCGGGGCCGTCGTGCAGAACACCGACGGCTCGTGGACGGTCGTCTCCGACAAAGTCGCCGCCATCCAGGTGCCGAGCACGCTGCACGCCGCGATCGTCGCCCGCATCGACCGCCTGGCCGAAGACAGCCGCCAGGCGCTGCAAAAAGCGTCCGTCATCGGGCGGCAGTTCCAATTGGCCGTGTTCCGCGAGCTGGCGAAAGCCGACGAGCAAATCGACGCGTGGCTGGCGGAGCTGGAGCGCGGCGGCCTGCTGCGCCCGGAGCACGCCGCCGGCGTCGATTACGCCTTTCCAGACGCGCTCGTCCACGAAGTCGCCTACAACAGCCTGCTCGTGAAGCACCGCCGCGAGTTCCACCGCTCGATCGGCAAAACGCTGGAATCGCTCTATGCCGACAAGCTGGAAGCGCACTGCGACCTGCTGGCCTACCACTTCCACCGCAGCGACGACGACGAAAGCGCCGTCAAATACCTGGACATGGCCGCCAGGAAAGCGCGCAACGAATACGCCAACCTCACCGCCATCGAGCGTTACAAGGAATTGCTGGAACGCCGCGAGCAGCACGGCGACCAAAAGGGCCAGGCCAACGCGCTCTACCAAATGGGCGTGCTCGCCTACGAAATCGGTGACTACGCGCAAGCCAGGCCGTGGTTGGAGCGCGCGGCCGCGCTGTACGAAGCCAATAACGACCCGGCCAACGTGGGTTGGAGCGTGATGTACGTCGGCATGGTCGATCTCAAACAGGCCAACTACGATACCGCCCTCCACCACCACACGCGGGCGCTCGAACTGGCTGAAGCGCGCGGCGACTCATTCCAGGCGGGTATCCACATGACCAACCTGGCGCGCGTCCTGTGGCGTATAGGCGCTTACGCGCGATCGCTGAACATGTTCGAAAAGTCCCTGCTCCTGAAGCAGCAAAACAACGACCTCACCGGGCAAGGCTTCGCGCACTTCTACATAGCGCTCATCCACATCGACCAGGGTCGCGATGCCGAGGCAGAGGCGGCGTTGCAGGCTTGCCACACGCTCTGGGAACAGGTCCCCAACAACGCCCGCGTCATCAGCTACTACCACCAGGGTATGGGACTGCTCGCTCTGCACCGCGAACAGTGGGAACAGGCCGTAGAACACCTGCGCCAGGCGCTCGACCTCAGCGAGAAACTGGTGCTCAAGGCCGAGATTATCGAGAACCTGTCATATCTGGGCCGCGCCTACCTGGGACAGGGGGACCAAGAGGCGGCGTTCGAGGTCTCACAGCGCGCCGTCACGCTGCTGGCGACGCAGAAGGACGTCGAGGAGGCGCAAAAGATCGCGCTGAACCACGCCATCGTCCTCGCCGCACGCGAAGCGCCGGAGGCGGAGAGCTTCTTGCAGCAAGCCCACGACGAAATGTTGCAACAGGCCGAACGCCTGACCGATGCACGAGACCGGGCCATCTTTTTGGAACAGGTCAAAGTCAACCAGGAAATCAACCGCCGGATTGAGGAAGGTTAAGAAAACAATCAAGCTTAAGCGCTGGAGTAAGGTTATTTTCGTAGGAGGAAAGCCAATGTTACCAGACAAACTGACACCTGCAGAACTGGAACGCTTGTTATCCGCAGAACTTGATACGGCGGCGGCGACTGCGCCAGTAGACGAACCGCATCTCTTGCGCCTAATGCCGGGAACGGCGCGCCAAGCCCTTATGCAGTCCATGACCGAGCAAACCTACGCGCGCGGCGACGTTGTTTTCCACGAAGGCGCGCCCGGCGACGTCGCCTATCTCGTCTGGGCCGGGAAGGCGCTCGTCATCAAAGGCAATCTGGATTCGCCCACCATCCTGGGGTATCGCGGGCCGGGCAACATCCTGGGGGAAATGGCGCTACTCGAAAACCAACCGCGCTCGGCTTCGCTCATCGCGTTGACGGACTTGCGCCTGCTCCAAATCCACAAGGACGACTTAATCCGGCTGCTGAGCGACATCCCCACCCTCAGCGTCGAAATCATGGCAACGATGAGCGCCCGGCTGCGCGCTGCCGACACCATCCGCGACGCGACGACGCAGGCCGGCTACCGGCTCAGAAAACAGGTTTCGGCCCTGAAGACCCGCGAACAGGAATTACTCGATCTCCAGCGCATACGCCAGGAGACCGTCGATCTCATCGTCCACGACCTGCGCAACCCGCTCAATATCATCATCAACGTCCTGGAGCTGCTCGACGTCACCCTGCCGCCGGAGGTGCGTGAAGACAACCAGCAGCTCATCGAGGTGGGGCGTGCGTCGTACAACCGCATGAAACGGCTGGTCGATACGCTGCTGGATACATCGCGGCTGGAATCAGATGAAGCTATTTTGAACTTGAGGGCAACCGACGTGGCGCAACTTATCCAAATCGCCGTCACCTCGATGGCGCTGTCCTCGGTTCAGAAAGATGTGCACTTCCAGATAGACTGCCAGGCAGGATTGCCTACCGTGCTATTGGACGCAGAGCGGATCGAGCGTGTGGTGTGCAACTTACTCGACAATGCGGTCAAATACACACCTAGAGGCGCCATCACCATCGCCGCCGCACTGGAAGGAGAGCACATCAAAGTGAGCGTCAATGACACAGGTCCAGGCATTCCGCCCGCAGAACGCGAGCGCATCTTCGTGCGTTTCACGCAGGTCGAAGGTGAAGAAAGCAGGCGGCGCGGGTTCGGTCTGGGATTGCGGTTCTGCTATCTGGCCGTGCGCGCCCACGATGGAGACATCTGGGTGGAGACAGGGGATGGCGGCATCGGCAGCAAATTCGTGTTCACGCTGTCGGTAAACAAGACGTAGGAGGCCGATTTCAGTTTGCGAGAAGTGCTTCGAGTCGCCGGATGTTTTCCTGTTTTCCAGCATCGCGCAGTTCGCGCGCGGCTGCGGTAAAATAGTTGTGATTCGACAAGAAATTCAACTGCCGCCGATACCAATCCTCGATCGAGATCGACGCGCCGTAAGCAATCAACTCGGCATACAGATCATGGCTGGTGTCGAGATAGTCTTCACGCCCGAGTGAATCCAGGTCGGCGTCACAGATCAGCGCTTCCAGAAAGGTCTGCGGCGCTTGGGGCATCCGCGTCGCCATAATCATCCCCGCGACAGTTTCAATTTGGTCAGGGGTGTAGCCAAAATCGGGCAGCGTTTCGCGGGCGAGGGCTATGCCAATCGGCTCGTTGTTTGTATACTGTTCCATATAGCCCATGTCATGATACAGAACAGCCGTGCGCAGCAACAGGAGATCGTCCCCATTCACACCGGCTAACGCCGCCAACCGTTCAACCGCCGGTAAAACGTCAGCACAGGTGTGCCGGATACTATGATAACGTAATTCATGCGGCAAATCACACGCCAACCGTGAGAACACATACGCCTTCACGCCTTCCCAATCTGGCTCACCCACAATGACACACTCCACACCCCTCTTAAGAAGCACAAGCAGCGCCCTGTGACAGGGCGCTGCTCGTCACTGCTGAGTCAAAACGAACCGGCGACTAACCGTGCCGGAGAACAGCCTGCGCTGCCGCCAGCCGCGCCACTGGGACGCGGTACGGGGAGCAGCTCACGTAGTCCAGACCGACGCGATAGCAGAAGTCGATGGAGTCAGGGTCGCCGCCGTGTTCGCCGCAGATCCCCACCTCGAGGTCGGGATTGACGGACTTGCCTTCCTCCACGCACATCTTGACCAGCCGCCCCACCCCCACCTGATCCAGCGATTGGAAAGGATTGACGGGCAGGATGCCGCGCTCGACGTATTGGAGCAGGAACTTACCCTCGGCGTCGTCACGGCTGTAGCCGTAGGTCATCTGCGTGAGGTCGTTGGTGCCGAAGGAGTAGAACTGTGCGTGCTTGGCGATCTCCGCAGAGGTCAGGGCCGCGCGCGGCACTTCGATCATCGTCCCGAACATAATCGGCACTTCGATGCCCTCTTCTTCCATCACCTGTTTGGC
>JAKJAB010000035.1:5087-16480 GCA_022707725.1 Chloroflexota bacterium
TTCACGTGCCCAACGAGCGGGATCATGACCTCGGGGTGCACGTCCACGCCCCGCTTGGCGCAGCGGCAAGCCGCCTGCACGTAAGCGCGCGTTTGCATTTCGGTGAGACCCGGGTACATGATACCGGCGCGGCAACCGCGCAAGCCCATCATCGGGTTCACTTCCCACATCCCGGTGACAGCCTCCAACATGCGCTCCTCTTCCTGTAATTCCTTTGAGTCAGGTGCAGTGATGCGCAGCTTGGCGACCTTCTCGATCAGCTCATGATACGGTGGCAAGAATTCGTGCATAGGCGGATCGATAAGGCGCATGATTACCGGCTTACCGTCCATCGCGTCGAACAAATCTTCGAAGTCCTGCTCCTGGAAAGGTAACATCTCGTCCAGAGCCTCGTCGCGGACACTCTGCTCTTTCGCCAGGATCATGCGCACCACGGCATCGCGGGCGCGCGGATCGAAGAACATGTGCTCGGTGCGGCACAGACCGATGCCTTCAGCGCCAAATTCCACCGCGCGGCGCGCGTCCACACCCACATCGGCGTTGGCGCGGACGCCAAAGCCCTTCGCCAGGCAGATTTCGTCTGCCCAGGAGAGTAAGGTTTGCAGATCGATCTGATCTTCGTACTTAGCTTGCACCAAAGGCACAGCCCCCGCGAATACTTCGCCACTGAAGCCATCGATGGAGATGGTATCGCCTTCTTTGATCACGATGCCACCAGGCGCAGAAAATTGCTGGCGGATCAGATCGACGCTGATGTCCTCACAACCGGCCACGCAGGGGATGTTGTTCCCACGCGCAACCACAGCGGCGTGCGAGGTCGCGCCGCCCTTCTGCGTCAAAACGCCCTTCGCCACCAACATGCCGGGCACATCGTCGGGGTTCGTTTCAGGGCGAACCAGAATGACGGCTTTACCCTCAGCCGCTGCGACCTTGGCGCGCTTCGCATCGAAGATCGCCACACCGACAGCCGCGCCGGGGGAAGCGTTCAAGCCCTTTGCCAACAGCGTTTTCTGCGCCTTGGGATCGAA
Source organism: Chloroflexota bacterium (assembly GCA_022707725.1). Classification (GTDB taxonomy): domain Bacteria; phylum Chloroflexota; class Anaerolineae; order B4-G1; family SLSP01; genus DSWT01. Next base: position 6,116 of record JAKJAB010000035.1, read on the forward strand.
CGTGTCGCGCATCAGCATTTCGACATCCGCCGGCTTGACGCGCATCACAGCTTCTTGCCTGGTAATCAAACCTTCTTCCGCCATATCGACGGCAACCTTGACCGCCGCCGGAGACGTGCGCTTGCCGTTGCGCGTCTGCAACATCCACAGCTTGCCGCGCTCGACGGTGAACTCCATGTCCTGCATATCACGGTAGTAGTTCTCCAGCAGATCGACGATTTGCGTGTACTGTCCATACACTTCGGGCATCACGTCTTGGAGGCTGGCGATTTTGAGCGGGGTGCGAATACCGGCGACCACGTCCTCGCCCTGCGCATTGATGAGGAACTCACCGTAGAGCGTCTTCTCGCCGGTCGAGGGGTTGCGGCTGAAGGAGACGCCGGTAGCGGAGTCGTCGCCCATGTTACCGAAGACCATCGTGCAGACGTTGACGGCGGTGCCCCAGGTGTGGGGGTAACCTTCGTGCTCGCGGTAGACCACGGCGCGCTCGCCGTTCCAGGAATCGAAGACGGCCTTGATCGAGACCGCCAGTTGCTTGTAGGGATCGGTGGGGAAATCCTCGCCGAACTTCGCCTTGTACATCGCCTTGAATTCGTCTGCCAACCACTTCAGACCTTCGAGGCTCACCTCGGTGTCGAGCTTGACGCCCTCTTTCGCTTTGAGTTCATCGATCTTGTGCTCGAAGTGCTCGCGCTTGTACCCCATCACGATGTCGGAGAACATCATAATGAAGCGGCGATAGGCGTCGTAGGAGAACCACTCGTTGCCGGTTAACTGCGCCAACGCGGCGCGGGTATCATCGTTCAAGCCCAGGTTGAGGACGGTGTCCATCATACCGGGCATCGAGACACGGCTGCCGGAGCGCACCGAGACGAGCAGGGGATTCGCAGGATCGCCGAACTTCTTGCCGGTTTGCGCTTCGATGTCCTGCATCGACTCGAGGGTCTGTTCCCACATCCCCTCTGGAAAGTCGCCGGTCTCCATGTAAACAACACATGCTTCTGTTGTAATCGTAAAACTCGGCGGCACCGGGATCTGCGCTGCCGTCATATCGACCAGACCAGCCCCCTTGCCGCCGAACAACACCTTCATTTCATCGAGACTGGGCGTATGCCCAAGAATTTTCGCATACTCCTCCTTACCATTTCGTGCTAAATACACCCACTGCTTACTCATACTTCGTTTTCCTCCAGAACTTAGTTAAACATATCTGCGTTATTATACCTAATAATTTGCCAAGAACAAGGATATTTCTACGGCGTTTGTTGACTTGCCACCACGCGCCGTTGCAACACGTACCAATCGGCGATGGTGCGGAAGCGGTCACCCGTTCGCATCAGTGGCCCTATCTGATCGCCGTTGACGCGGACATCGATTGCATACGTGTAAACCGGAACATACAGCGGCAGCGCCGGGACTTCAGTCATAAACAACTGCTGAAATTCCTGGTACAGGGCGAGTCGCGCGTCGGGGTCGACCGTGATGCGGGCTTGTTCGATCACTTCGCTGATGCGCCGATTCTGGAGTCCGGTGTAGTTCTGTCCTTGCCCCAGCAGCGCCTGCGTTTCGTGCCACAAAGGATAGGGATCGGGGTCGCCGGGTAAGATCAAGTGGACCAGAGCCGCCTCATAACTCCGCGACTCCAGCAAGCCGCTGAGCGCCAGGGAAGGCACAGCCTGCACAGTCGCCGAAATCCCAATACGCGACCACTGCCTGACAATTTCTCGCGCCACGGCCAAATCCTGCTCGTCGTTCGATGCGATCAGCGAAAAGTTGAGGGAGATTCCAGCAGCATTGCGCAACGGGTCAGCAGTGGTGGTGCGCCGCCAACCGGCCTGCTGCAACAAACTGAGCGCCTGCTGTGGATTGTAAGTGTAAGCCGGGACACTTGCAGTGTTATAGGCCCAGGTGCCGGGCAGCAGCGGCGTTTGTGGGATAATGGCCTGGCCCATCAAGACGGAGTCCACAATCACCTGACGATCGAGGGCATAGAACAATGCCTGGCGCACCGGCGTGCTGTTGAACGGCAGCGTATCTGTCACCAGTTCGTTGAAATACAACATCACCATTTCGGAGGTTTGCGCGGAGTGTAACTTCAGGTTCTCGTCAGCAAAGGCCTGCGGCAATATATCCGCGGTGATTCGTGACACACCTTCCACGGCGCCATCTTGATAGGCTTCGAAAGCCGCCCGCGCCGTCGGGTAGAAACGCAGGATAATGTTCTCCAAATACGGCTCCGGACCGTAATAACGCGGGAAACGCTTGAAGGTCAACATCGTGACCTGTCCCTGGTCGGTCTGGACTTCGGTGAGCCGGAAGGGACCGGTACCGATAGGTTCACGATTGAACTCCAGGTTGGGCAGATCGGCAGCGCGGATACCTTTCAGCCGATGCATCGGGAGCAACCCGGCTATTGTATAATCCAGAAACGGCGCATAGGGTTCTTGCAGGACGAATTGCACGGTGTAATCGTTTAGTTTAGTCGCTTCGACGGACCGCCAAAGCGCGCCAATGTCCGGCGGGCCAGGATAATCGGGGTCTTGCAGCAAATCGACGGTAAACAGCACATCATCGGCGGTGAAGTAGAACCCATCGTGCCAGAGGACGCTGGGATTCAGGCTGAAGGTGTAGGTGATCCCGCTGGGGTCGATGTCCCACCCGGTCGCCAGGTCTGGTTCCACCGCGCCCGACATCCCGATGCGTGTCAGCCCGCTGAACACCAGCGCCGCGACATCGCTGTCGGCATCGTTGTAGAAGCTGAGCAGGGGATTGAGAGACTGGGGATAACCACCCACGCTCTCGATGTACGTACCACCGTTTGCTGGGCGGAACTCAGTGGTGTACGTTGTCGCCATGTAAAACAGGATCATACCGGTGAGCACAAAGCCCACCGCGACCAGAAGCATTTGCCAGCCAATTCGACGGAACATATCGTCAGTCGCAAGACACAGAAAAAGGACGAAGAAGGAAGAGGGGAAATATTTCCCTGGGGAACACTCCCCTTACACTCCCCGGCTCCGTCCTTTCTATAAGCGTGAAATGTTACTGGATCAGCAAAACGTTGATCACCGAGACCAGGAAAAACAGGATCGAGAATCCCACGGTCAAGCGGAACAACAAGAGTTCAGGGCCACGCCGCTGGCGAATCACATTGGTCTGCGAGCCGCCAAAAACGCCTCCCATCCCACTGCTACGCACCTCAAAAAGCACCAGGACGATGAGCACAATCCCCAATAGGATTTGTATGATATTCAAATAAGTTTGCATTCTTGATCTACCTCCAGGCTCAAGTAGGCGGATTATAACACGCTACCCCAAAATGACAATGTGCTGGATGCTGATTTTTATGTTATTCGTGCGTAAAATAGCGGCAGAGGCTCCACCGGGTCGGACGCGAAGGTCAACGCGCGCAGTGTGCGGCGCACAGCTTCGTCGCGCCTGGCAGCGTCGGTAGCGTGGATGGTGAAGAGCGGTGCGTTGGCTTCAATTTGGTCGCCCACTTTGCAATGCATCACAATCCCCACGCGATGGTCAATGATGTCGCCTTTCTTCTCGCGGCCCCCACCCAACCCCAGGGCAACCATGCCGATTTCGTCGGCGCGCACTTCGGCCAAATAGCCATCTTGCGATGCCGTCACGGTCTCGATAAGGGGCGCCTGCGGGAAACGCTCCGGCTCATCCACGTACCGCACATCTCCCCCCTGCGCAATGATCAACTGGCGGAATTTCTCCCAGGCCTGACCAGAAGCGATAGTCTCTGTCACCTGCGTCCTCGCCGCTTCGAGCGTATCTGCTTTTCCACCCAGATATAGCATCTCAGCGGCGACGATCAGGCAATGTTCGTCGAAATCCTGCGGACCATGGCCATGCAACACGTCGATGGCCTCACGAACTTCGAGGCTGTTGCCGACCGCACAGCCGAGTGGTTGATTCATATCCGAGAGCAACGCTGTCACCTTGCGACCGAGCGTCGCCCCGATGCGCACCATACCCTCGGCCAACGCCCGCGCCGAATCCAGCGTCTTCATGAACGCGCCGCTCCCCACCTTGACGTCCAGCAGGATAGCATCCGCCCCTCCGGCGATCTTCTTGCTCATGACTGAACTGGTGATCAACGGCGTACTGGGCACCGTACCGGTTACATCGCGCAGGGCATAGAGTTTGCCATCCGCGGGTGCAAGGTTGGCCGATTGCCCGGTGAGCACGATACCGATGCGAGCCAATTGCGCCTTGAACTCGGCCACGCTCAAATCGGCGCGAAAGCCAGGCACGGATTCCAGCTTATCCAGTGTGCCGCCGGAAAACCCCAGTCCCCGCCCCGACATCTTCCCCACCGGCAAACCACGCGCCGCAACGACAGGGATCACCACCAGGCTCACCTTGTCGCCGACGCCGCCGGTCGAGTGTTTATCGACTACAAAAGGCGCGATATCCTTCAAGTCCAACACTTCGCCAGAATAGGCCATCGCCAACGTCAGATCGCCGGTTTCACGGTCGTCCATCCCCCGCAGTAGAATCGCCATCAGTAAAGCCGATACCTGGTAGTCGGGTATGGTGCCATCCGTATACTCCTGGATGAAATAGTTGATTTCGTCCGTCGTCAACGTTCCGCCATCACGTTTCTTCTCGATCAGTTCCACCATGCGCATAAATCACTCTCCGTTGTTAAAACAGGTGCAACGCACTGAAAATCCATCTCTATCTGTGCGTTGCACCTTGTCATCTGGGCTGCAGTCCGATAAGTTGCTGGCGATCAATCCACCACGTAGAAAGCCACCCCGATCGTTCCCGGGCCAGCATGGGTGCCAACAACAGGCGTCAGCAATGTATTATACATAACTTCTGGGGTAAAAAGTTCTTTGAGCCACCCTTGCATCAAGTGTGCGTCCGCATCGGCCTGAGCGTGAATTACGGCCACTCCCACCAAACGCCGACCATTGGCGCGCTCCTTAACGATTTCCACCACCCTCTGCAGGGATTTACGACGCATCCGCACTTTCTCCAACGGCATTACCTTGCCATCTTCGAGGTGCAGAACCGGTTTGAGATTGAGGGCTGTGCCCAACAAGCGCGCCGCCCCACCGATGCGTCCACCACGGTGCAGGTACTCCAACGTATCCACGGCAAAGATGATGTGCATATTGTCACGAACGTGCTGCACCCGATCGATGGCGACCTCGAGTGGCTGGCCCTCGCGCGCAGCGCGCGCTGCGGTCAAGACCTGCATCCCCAAGCCCATCGACACCGAACGCGAATCGATCAACTCAATATGCAAATCCGGCAGTTCAGCCTTTGCCTGTATCGCCGAGGCCAACGTCCCACTCAACTCCGCGGAGATGAAAATGCCCAGAATATCCGTTGTCCCGTATTTCTCCGCCACACTCAGGAAGAATTCGATAAACGCTCCGGGGGAAGGCTGCGACGTTGTGGGGAACGTTTCGCGTTCCTGCAACCATTTGTAGAACGTCGGCGCATCCAGGCTGACGCCATCGAGATACGTCTCTTCACCCCAATGGACCGTCAGTGGAATCATCGGTATATCGTACTCGGAGACTAACTCAGGTGGCAAATTCGCCGTACTGTCTGTCACGACAACAAAACGATTCATTGGTCTCTCCTTAAACATAAGAACTAAGGTAACTATTCAGGTGGGGCGCACTTTTACGCCTGCAATGACAGTAGGAAGCGCAAAAATTGCCGTTTTGGGTTCAGCTAAGTGCGTCCCACCTCAAGGTTGAATAGTTAAGAACTAAGAATAAATAATCAAGTAAAGACTACAGCCCAGTTGTATCCATACTATAACGGACAAAGCCTAGATGACAAGGGCGGCGTGAATAAACCAACAACTATTATACTAAATATGTCAAATGTGGTACAATGACCCTGAAATGTAAGTTGACGCGCGACTGGATAAGGAGTTCATATGCCCAGAATACTCGTTGCTGATGATGACAAAGTGATGCTTGGACTACTCAAAACCCTCATGGAAATGGAGGGCAACGAAGTCGTAGCCGTTACCCGACCCGAGGATATTGTGCCGGCTGCACGGGCGCAGGAACTGGCGTTGATTTTGATGGATTATCATCTGGTAGGGGGCGATTCCATAAGCGCGCTGCGCGCTCTGAAAAATGACGCGGCGCTGAAGGACATCCCGGTTCTCGTCACCTCAGGTATGGATCGCGAGCTTGAGTGCAAAAAGGCTGGCGCGGAGGATTTCATTCTCAAGCCCTTCCGCCCTAACGAACTCCTTGAACGGATCAGTGCTATGATGACGCAAACACAGTAGAGGTCTGATAATACTATAATGGCTAGAAGAAGGCGTAAGAAGAAAACACAACCTAATGAACAATGGTACAAGATGGATCTGCACGTGCATACCCCGGCATCGGCGGACCATCAACAGAAAAATGTAACCTGCCTGGAGATTTTACAAGAGGCCGAGCGGCGCGACCTGGATATCATCGCGTTTACCGATCACAACACTGTAGCCGGTTACAAACAGATGCTCGAGGAAATCGACGATCTCGAGCTGCTCAAACGTCTGAACCGGCTCAAGCCGGAAGAGGAAAAGAAACTTCAGGAATACCGCCGCTTGCAGGATAAGCTTCTCCTGCTCACCGGATTCGAGTTTACGGCTACGTTTGGCTTCCACATCCTGGGTATTTTTCCACCCGACACCTCGGTGCGCGAGCTAGAATTCCTGCTGTTGCAGATGAATGTGCCCGCAGACAAACTAGATGACGGCGCCACCGAAGTCGGCGCCACCGTCGATGTCCTGACAGCTTACGAAATGATCGCCGACGCCGGAGGGTTGGTCATCGCGGCCCACGCGAATTCGTCGCACGGCGTCGCTATGCAGGGGATGCGCTTTGGCGGCCAGACGCGCATCGCGTTCACGCAAGACCCCAACCTGCACGCCCTGGAAGTCACCGATCTGGAAAAAATCGGCAAGAAAACCACCGCGCGCTTCTTCGATGGCTCCAAACCCGAATACCCGCGCCGCATGCGCTGCATCCAGGGGTCAGACGCCCATCGCCTGACGCGTGATCCCAATAACCCGCGCAATCCAGGTGTCGGCGACCGCGTCACCGAGATTCTGCTGGACGAGCTCTCTTTCACGGCGCTGCATGCAGTCCTAACGGGCGATGACTTCGCCCGCACACGTCCTTATCGCGCCGAGTCTCACCCCTTCGATTACATTCAAGCCGCCCGTGCGGAAGGCCCGAACATCGTGCAGGACTTTCATGAGCGTTACCTCCGGCGCGGCGGATTCCTGGACGCAATCGTGGCCGATGTCTGCGCTTTCGCCAACACCAATGGTGGCACGCTCTATATCGGCGCTTCCACGGATGCGGATATGCCGCCGGTAGGCGTCGGTAACACACCGACACGGGTGATCAACGCCCTCAAAACGGAAATCGAAACGCGCATCACCCCCACGCTGCCAGTCAGCATTGACGTCCAGGAAACCCAAAACGTCAAGGTCGTGCGCCTGGTCGTGCCGCGCGGCGAGCATCCACCTTATGCGCTGGATGAGAGCCAAATCTTCATCCGCAGCGAGGCCGAAACGACGCCCGCCGTGCGCGATGAAATCGTGGATTTGGTCAAGCTCGGACTGGGCGCGGCTATACCCGCGACACCCGCTCCAATCGATACCGCTGAAGGGAAACAGCTCCAGACAGATAGCCTCGCCATCGATCCTCCGCACACGGGTGTGGAAATTGCTGACGTGGAAACCCGGAACAACGTGCGTTACTACACCATGCGTGACCTGCGGAATGGCAGCCTGGTCAGCAATGTGACCCGCAACTCGGCCCGCCGCCTCTGGCGCTATGCCATCGACGAGGCCGAAAATAACCCGGTTAAACCAAACCAGGTGCGCTGGATGGGCAACGTCGGCATCTGGAAGCAGCGCGAGTACAACACGCAGATGCGTTACGATCTGGTGGAAAAGGTCAATGAGGAACAACACGTCTACTACGGTGTGACCGAAGAGGGCATCCACGGCCCGTGGGCGGCGCTGATAGGCGAATAGGAGGCTCCATGCGCATCTTGTCCGTATCCGAAATGCGCGCGCTGGAATCGACTGCCGATATGGCTGGCTACAGCTACGCGCAAATGATGGAACAGGCCGGCAAGAGCCTGGCGGTTGCGGTCGTACAGCATGTGCCGGTCAAAGGACGGCGCATCCTCGTCCTGGTGGGACCGGGCAACAACGGCGGGGACGGCCTGGTTGCCGCACGTCTGTTGCACGATTCTGGCGCGCATGTCACCGCCTACCTCACCAGCATACGCGATCCAGAAGAGGACGTCGTATTCGAACACGCGCAGACGTTCGGCGTGAAGATCATCTGTGCGCCTGACGATCCACAGTATGAAGCGCTGCGCCGTCTGACTGCACAGGCGCACGTCATCCTCGATAGCCTGCTAGGGATTGGAGCAGCCCCTCCGCTGCGTGGAGTCGTCGCTGATGTGTTGCGGAACGTCAAGGCCGGGTTGGCACAGATTAGCGTCGATCCGCTGACACCGCTGAATCGCCCACCCAAACCTGCGCCGCCGCGCCCTTTGATCGTCGCTGTGGATGGCCCTTCCGGGCTGGACTTCGACAGCGGCGGCATCGATCCGCTGGCGTTGAAAGCGCATTTGACGATCACCTTCGCTGCGCCCAAGTTCGGGCACTTTGCGCTTCCCGGCGCTGAATATGTGGGCGAACTACTCGTCGCCGATATTGGCATCCCCAGGCACGTCGAAATTCCGAGCAAAGGCACAACCATCGCCGCACCGGAAACTATCCGGCAGTGGTTGCCGATGCGCTCGCTAGTTGCGCATAAAGGCACGTTCGGCAAAGCGTTGATCGTCGCCGGCTCGGTCAACTACACGGGTGCGGCCCTCCTGGCGGCGACGGCTGCCGTGCGCACCGGAACCGGGCTGGTGACGCTGGCGATCCCCAATCTACTGCACCCGGCCATCGTGCCAGCGCTACCGGAGGTTATCTATATTTTGCTGCCGCACACACTCGGCGTATTGGACGGGCACGCGACGGCGCCGCTGGCGGAACAACTGGGGAGCGGGGACACACCGGCCTATTCGGCCATGCTCATCGGGCCGGGACTGAGCCACACGCCGGAGACTGTCGCCTTTATGCGGCGGTTGTTAGGATTGGAGACAGGCAAGCGCAGCACCGGTTTTGCACCAAGTGAAGGCAAATCTGCGAGCGAACGCCCTCTCTTGCCGCCGCTGGTAGTGGATGCGGACGGCTTGAACATTCTGAGCGACATCCCCGACTGGCACAAACTGCTGCCGACGGAGACGATTCTTACCCCCCATCCCGGAGAGATGGCCCGACTTACCGGCAAGACAACGGCAGAAATCCAGGCTGACCGCCTGCGCATCGCGCAAACGAGCGCGGCTGCCTGGGAGCACGTCATCGTACTCAAAGGCGCATTCACCATCGTCGCTGCGCCGAATGGAAAAACGATGTTGATCCCCTTTGCCAACCCGGGATTAGCGTCAGCGGGGACAGGCGATGTTTTGGCAGGCACCATCGTCGCGCTGCGAGCGCAGGGATTGGAGGCTTTCCAGGCCGCTGTTACCGGGGCCTATCTCCATGGGCTGGCAGGGGAAATCGTCCGGGAGCGGCTGGGCATAGCCGGTATGACCGCCAGCGACGTGGCCCGGGCCTTGCCTGAGGCGATCCAGAGAATCACGTTGGAACGTACGAACGTATGAACGTTCCAACGTGCTAACGTTACTGCAACGATCGAGCGAAAGTGTAACCGAGTTCCTCGGCCTTGGACAGATCCTGGGATGTCGCGCCACCGGGAAACTCCCAGGCCTCGACCAGCTCCCATTTGAGCTTTTCGGCCCACTGCGCGATCTCGCGGCGCGCACCGCCACTCCAGCCAAAGCTGCCAAAGTAGGCCAGCTTGCGGTTCTGGATGCGCTTGCGATTCACCATATCCAATACGTGCGCCATCTGCGGGAACAGTTCACCCTCGTAGGTGGGCGCGCCGACCAACACGCCGCTGCGCGTGTAGACCGACGGCAGAATGTAGCTGGCGTGAATGTGCCGTACGTCAAAAATCTCCATCGGCACACCCGCGCGCGCGACGCCCGCCGCCACTGCTTCCACCATCTGCTCTGTGTTGCCGTACATCGTCCCGTACAGCAGTGTCACGCCGACGTCAGGGCCTTCAAGCGTGTAGTTGGCCCACTTTTGATAGAGTTCAATGATGCGCCCTGGACGCTTGCGCCACAACAGACCATGTGAAGGCGCTACCACATCGATGGGAACGCCAGCCAGCTTGTCGATGGCTTTGAGCACCGGTTTGGGGAACAGTGCCACGATGTTGGCGTAATAGCGCA